>CANRVK010000063.1 GCA_947643285.1 uncultured Eubacteriaceae bacterium | reverse complement strand
TTCGCTTCTTGCGAAACTGCTCATTAAGTGCCGACGTCTTCCAAGGGGTTTCTTTCGGAATAGAGTTCTGCCAACGCTACTTTTTTCGCTTTTCTACAAATGTTGAAATTTCAGCATATATGAGAATATTTTCTTTTTGGTTTTTTGAGGATATGAATTGATAGATTGAGTTAGGGGGAAAATATGAATTGTTATGTTTTTCAGCGGAAAAGTATAAATTTTTTTCGATAATACGATGAATGTATCATTGCGTTTGGAAACTGATTTATGAGATAAACTAGCACCGAGCAGGATCTATTCCAAAAGAAACCCCTTGGAAGACGTTGGCACTTAATGAGCAGTTCCGCGGGGAAGCGGGGCTGCGAATTTAGTGTCCGCTACGTCTGGAACGGAGCGAGAGCGCGGTTTCGTTGGAATAGATCCTGCTCGGTGCGAACCTTGCGAACCCTTGATACAATGTATTCTTATTCGTTATCTTTTTTGTTAGCTGCTTCTTTCATCGCACGAACTTTCATGGATAATCCAAATAAGTTGATGAATCCTTCTGCGTCATGATGGTCATATAAATCACCAGTGGTAAAGCTTGCAAGGGATTCGCTGTATAAGGAGTATGGAGAAGTTGTGCCTGCTTTGATGATATTGCCTTTATATAATTTGAATTTCACTTCACCAGTCACTTGTTTTTGTGTGGATTCCACAAAAGCTTGTAATGCTTCTCTGAGAGGGGTGAACCATTTTCCTTCATATACGATATTTGCAAATTCGTTTGCTACTAATTTCTTATAGGAAAGGGTAGCGCGATCTAAGATGAGTTCTTCTAATTGGGTATGAGCTTCCATCAAGATTGTTCCGCCGGGAGTTTCATAAACACCACGGGATTTCATACCTACAACACGATTTTCTACGATATCTACGATTCCAATACCATGTTTTCCGCCTAATTCATTTAATTTGCGAATGATATCAGAAGCTTTCATTTTCTCTCCATTGATACTGGTAGGGATTCCTTTTTCAAATGTCATGGTGACATATTCGCCTTCATCAGGAGCTTTTTCAGGTGTGACACCGAGTACTAATAAATGGTCATAATTAGGTTCATTTGCAGGATCTTCTAATTCTAATCCTTCATGACTGATATGCCATAGATTGCGGTCACGGCTGTAGCTGTTATCAGCGGAAAATGGAAGGTCGATTCCATGGGCTTTGCAGTATTCGATTTCATCTTCTCTAGATTGCATTTTCCAAGTGTCATTACATCTCCAAGGAGCGATAATTTTAAGATCAGGAGCTAAGGCTTTTATGGTTAATTCAAAACGTACTTGATCATTTCCTTTTCCAGTAGCACCATGACAAATAGCGACAGCGCCTTCTTTGCGGGCAATTTCTACTAATCTTTTTGCGATAACGGGTCTGGCGAAGGAAGTGCCTAATAAATATTTATTTTCATAGACAGCATTTGCCTGTACGGTTGGAATCACATAGTCATCTACAAATTCATCTACTAAATCTTCAATATATAATTTAGACGCACCAGAGAGTTTCGCTCTTTCTTCTAGTCCATCTAGTTCATTTTCTTGTCCTACATCAGCGCAAACGCAAATAACATCATAGTCATAGTTTTCTTTTAACCAAGGAATGATAGCTGTTGTATCAAGTCCTCCAGAATATGCGAGTATTACTTTATCTTTCATGAAAAGATACCTCCTAAAGTGTATTAAAAATTATTTCATATTGTTTTGTTTCACACATCATAAATATACATCATTGGTAAAAAATATGCAAGCACTTTTTAAAAAAAATGAAAAGTGAATAGGAATGATTTATATTCTTGAAATTAAAGTATTTTTTTATTTTTTAAGAAATAATTTTTTAGAAAAAGAAAAAAATCTGTTGCATAATATTCTATATAGATGTATAATTATAAGATGTTGTGAGGGTTGTTATTTTTATAACAGGGAGCAGCTTTTTTTATGGTAATAAGCGGATTTGAAAAGTGTATTTTTAGGAATAGAAGAAAGGGATAGACTTTGATTTCTGAATGAGAAAAACATGTTTATCAAATGGATTGTTATAAAAAGGAGAGAAAAAGATGATTAAAGTAGGAATTATTGGTGCAACAGGTTATGCTGGCAATGAATTGGTGCGTTTGTTATTACAGCATAGAGAGGCAAAGATTGTTTGGTATGGGTCTAGAAGTTATATAGAAAAACCATATGCAGATGTCTATCGCAATATGTTTCAATTAGTAGAAGAGAAATGTTTTGATGATAATATGGAGGAATTGGCAAATAGTGCAGATGTGATATTTACTGCAACCCCACAAGGATTTTGTGCTTCTATGATGAATGATAATATTTTGAGTAAAACTAAGATTGTGGATTTGAGTGCAGATTTCAGAATAAAAGATGTGAAGACTTATGAGGAATGGTATAAAATAGAACATAAGAGTCCGCAGTATTTAGAAGAGGCAGTTTATGGGTTGTGTGAAATCAATCGGGATAAAATAAAAAATGCGAGATTGGTGGCGAATCCGGGATGTTATCCTACCTGTTCTTTTTTGTCTGTTTATCCACTTATAAAAGAGGGAGTAATTGATGCGAATACGATTATTATTGATGCGAAGTCGGGCACATCAGGAGCTGGAAGAGGGGCTAAGGTGGATAATTTATTCTGTGAAGTGAATGAGAATATAAAGGCATATGGAGTGGGGGTACATCGACATACGCCAGAGATAGAAGAACAGTTTTCCTATCAGGCAGGATTTCCTGTGTTTATTAATTTCACTCCTCATTTAATTCCTATGAATAGAGGAATTTTAGTTACAGCATATGCTTCTTTGAAAAAAAAGATGACAGAAGAGGAATTGAGGGAAATCTATCAGAACTATTATAAAGAAGAAAAATTTGTGCGTTTGTTGGAACAAGGAATATGTCCAGAAACTCGCTGGGTGGAAGGAAGTAATTTTGTAGATGTGAATATAAAGGTAGATATAAGAACTAATAGAGTGATTATGATGGGAGCGATGGATAATTTAGTAAAAGGGGCAGCAGGACAGGCGATTCAAAATATGAATCTGATGTTTGGGTTGAAGGAAACAGAAGGATTATTGCAAGTTCCTATGTTTCCATAAAAGGGGGCGCTACGGCAAGGAAGTATTCCAACGAAGCCGCGCTTTCGCTCCGTGTAAGACTACGCGGTACTAAATTCGCGGTTTCGCTTCCCTAGAAACTGCTTATTAAGTGCCGACGTCTTCCAAGGGGCTTCTTATAGAATACGTCCTTGCCTCCGCTGGTTCATTGGCTGTTCTGCTTTTTGAAAAGTGAATGGTTACAATAACTTATGAAATCTAAGTGAGGAGATATGGGAAAGAGATATTTGGGATTTAGGGTTTCGCAATTATCTATTAAATTTAAAAATAGAAAGGAAAAGAAATGATGAAAAGATTAGAGGGAGGCGTTACGGCTGCAAAGGGGTTTCAAGCAGCAGGGATTTACGCAGGAATTAAAAAAAATAATAAAAGTGATATGGCTATGGTATATAGTGAAGTTCCTTGTATAGCAGCGGGGACATTTACAACAAATCTGGTGAAGGCAGCTCCGGTGAAATGGGATCAAAAAGTGGTGAGAGAATCTGATAGCGCACAGGCGATTGTGGTGAATAGTGGAGTGGCAAATGCTTGTACAGGAGAAGAAGGTTATCAATGTTGTATGGATATGGCAAAGAAGACAGGGGAGGTATTATCTATTCCGCAAGATGCTGTTTTAGTGGCTTCTACGGGAGTGATTGGGAAACAGCTTCCTATGGAAATTATATTAAATGGAATTGAAAAGTTAAAGGGAGCTTTAGGAGATAGTCTTTCAGATGGGACAGCGGCAGCAGAGGCTATTATGACTACAGATACTATTTCAAAACAGACAGCATTTGAATTTGAGATAGGAGGAAAAAAAGTTATTTTAGGGGGAATGTGTAAAGGTTCTGGAATGATACACCCGAATATGGCGACTATGCTTTGTTTTATCACTACAGATATTGCGATAGAAAAATCTTTATTACAAGAGGCATTAAGTGAAGTGGTAAGGGATACTTTTAATATGATCTCAGTAGATGGGGATACTTCTACCAATGATTCTGTTTTATTATTGGCAAATGGAAGGGCAGAGAATGAATTAATCAGAGAAAAAGGGAATGAATATGAAACTTTTAAAGAAGTATTAAATAAAGTGATGACAAGTTTATCTAAGAAAATAGCGGGAGATGGAGAAGGGGCTACGGCGCTGTTGGAAGTGAAAGTGGTAAACGCTAAGACAAAGGAACAGGCAGTTACATTGAGTAAGTCTGTTATCACATCTAATTTAACAAAAGCGGCTATTTTCGGACATGATGCTAATTGGGGCAGAATTTTGTGTGCGATGGGATATTCAGGGGCGGAATTTCAGCCAGATAAGACAGATATTTATTTTGAAAGCGCGGCAGGGTGTCTTCAAGTGGTGAAAAATGGGATGGCGACTGATTATAGTGAAGGATATGCGACGAAGATTTTATCGGAATCAGAGGTATTTGTTATTGTAGATATAAAAGAAGGAGATGAGATGGCAACTGCTTGGGGGTGTGATTTGACTTATGATTATGTTAAAATAAATGCGGATTATCGGTCTTAATATTATTTAAGCTTCTTGGAGCTTCTTGGGGGCTATTTGACGTTGGTGTGGGAGGTTCACGCCAGATAAATACTATGTCTTGTCAGACGCGCTCTCGCTCCGTTCCAGACGTAGCGGTACTAAATTCGCGGTTTCGCTTTTTGCGAAACTGCTCATTAAGTGCCGACGTCTTCCAAGGGTCTGCCTAGACATAGTATTTATCTGGCGTTGCTTTCTGGATGTGGGCAGAGTTTTATTGATGAGATGATTTATTGTCTGTATAATAGGGTGAAAACTCCTTGCTTTCAGATGAAATCTTTTTGGCAACTCCATAACTTTAAATATAGAAAAAAGAAGCATATCTTTTAGAAAGTAAACTTTAGGCTATTTTAGCAGTATATCGAATGTACGGAGTTTAGTTAGTAGTGGTTCAGTATTATTACAAGAGGAGAAGGTTTGGATTTATAGGGGAAGAAAAGTTATTATGCTTTTTAGAGTGGATTATATGAGGAACTAGCTTAAGGGCAAGGGTATATTCCAAAAGAAGCCCCTTGGAAGACGTCGGTGAACCCATTAGGTTCAGAGAATTTAATGAGTTACGTCTGGAACGGAGCGGAAGCGCGGCTTTGTTGGAATATACCCTTGTTCTTAAGCGGAAATTTGGTTTAGATGTGGAAAGAAATATTTTAATGAAATAGATGTTTAAGATATATTAGAATAAAACGTATGGAGGAAATGGGAAATGGAGATAAATGGAATGGAAGAATGGCTGAAAAAGGCAGAAGTTTTAATAGAGGCGTTGCCTTATATTCAGAGATTTAATCGTAAAATTATTGTGGTGAAGTATGGCGGAAGTGCTATGGTGGATTCGGAGTTAAAGAAAAATGTGATAAAAGATGTAACACTTTTAAAGTTAGTGGGATTTAAACCGATTATTGTGCATGGCGGTGGAAAAGAAATTAGTAAGTGGGTGAGTAAGTCTGGAATGCAGCCTAGATTTGTCAATGGTCTTCGTGTGACAGATGAAGATACGATGGAGATCGCGGAAATGGTGCTTGGAAGGGTGAATAAGGGGCTTGTACAGATGGTAGAACAGCTTGGGGTGAGAGCAGTCGGAATCAGTGGAAAAGATGGTGGGCTACTAAAGGTGAAGAAAAAGTATGCAAATGGAGAGGATATCGGATTTGTGGGGGAGATTACAGAGGTGAATCCGAAGGTTATTTATGATTTATTAGAAAAAGATTTTCTGCCTATTATCTGCCCTATTGGAATGGACGAGGAGTTTCAAACTTATAATATTAATGCAGATGATGCGGCTTGTGCGATTGCGAGAGCGGTGAAAGCGGAAAAGTTAGCTTTTTTGACAGATGTAGAAGGAGTTTATAAAGATCCAGAGGATAAAAATAGTTTGATTTCTGAACTCCGGATTCAAAAGGCTAGGAAGTTAATGGAAGAAGGGTACATCGGAGGGGGAATGTTGCCTAAATTAAATAATTGTATTGAGGCGATTGAAAATGGGGTTTCTAGAGTGCATATTTTAGATGGAAGGATACCACATTGTCTGTTGTTGGAGATATTTACGAATAAGGGAATTGGAACAGCTATTTTGGGGGAAGGAGAAAATAGATTTTATCATGAAGAGGAGGAAAAGGGATGACATCACAAGAGTATATTGATATCGCGGAAGAAGCTTTATTGCATACTTATAATCGGTATCAGATTGTTTTAGATAGAGGAGAGGGAGTGTATCTTTATGATAATGATGGGAAGAGGTATTTAGATTTTGCAGCAGGGATAGCGGTGTTTGCGTTAGGATATAAGAATGAAAGTTATAATGAGGCGTTGATACACCAGATAAATAAATTGATTCATACTTCTAATTTGTATTATAATGTGCCAGCGATTGAAGCAGCGGTTAAGATAAAAAAGGCTTCTGGTATGGATAGGGTATTTTTTACGAATAGTGGGACAGAGGCGATTGAAGGGGCGATTAAATTAGCTAGAAAGTATGCTTATCAGAAGGATAATACTACGGATCATGAAATTATTGCGATGCAACATTCTTTTCATGGGAGAAGTTTGGGAGCGCTGTCTGTGACAGGGAATGTGAAATATCAGGAGGCATTTAAACCATTAATCGGAGGGGTGAAGTTTGCAGAGTTTAATGATTTAGATAGTGTAAGGGAACAGATCACAGAAAAGACATGTGCGATTATTTTAGAAACGGTGCAGGGAGAAGGGGGAATTTATCCTGCGGAAAAGGAATTTTTGCGAGGGGTGAGGGAGATATGTGATAAAAGAGATATTGTTTTGATTTTAGATGAGATTCAATGTGGTATGGGGCGTACAGGAACAATGTTCGCATGGCAGCAGTATGGAGTAAAACCAGATATTATGACAGTGGCAAAGGCGTTAGGGTGTGGGATACCTGTAGGAGCATTTGTGGCTGTGGAAAGAGTGGCAAAAGCGATGCAGCCGGGCGATCATGGGACGACTTATGGGGGGAATCCGTTGGCATGTGCGGCAGTGAATAAGGTATTTGAGTTGTTTGAAGAGGGGAATATTGTAGAGCATGTCAATGAAGTTTCTGGATATTTAGAAGAAAAATTAGAAGAAATGATAAAAAAATATGATATTGTCAAGACTAGAAGAGGGAAGGGGCTTATGCAAGGATTGGAATTGACAATTCCGGCTCAGGACATTATACTTAAAGCGTTACAAAAAGGGCTGATTTTAATAACAGCCGGGCAAAATATCATACGCTTAGTTCCTCCTCTTATTATTACGAAAGAACATATAGAAGAAATGGCAGAGATTTTAAATCAAGTGTTTGAACTGAAAATGATGGAAATGGAAAAATAAGGATTTAAGGTTTCTGATGCAAAATTTGTGCCTGTCGAGAATAAGAGGTGTTTGAAACAGCGCATGAATGGAGGATTAGAATGTATCGAATATGGAAAAAAGGATTATTTATTATGACTGCTTGTCTTATGATGAGTGTGACAGCTTGTGGAAAGGAAGAAGATAAGGGGGCAAAGACGGAAGAACAGACAGAAGAAAAGGTGGAAACGGAAGAGGGAGAGTTAGAGGATTTAGAGGGAGCTTTGAATCTTTGGTATACGGATAATGCCATTACTCCTTATTTGGAACAGGTTGCTGCTGGGTTTGAGGAGGAGAATCAGGTATCTGTGAATCTCGTTCCTACTTCTTCGATAGATTATCTGGAGATGATTAATCAGAGCAATATAGATGGGGTTCAAAGGGCAGATGTTTTTCTTTTAAATAGTGAATCGTTGGAAAAGGCATATTTAGCAGGATTGGCTTTGGAATTAAAAGAAGGGGCATATGAGGAAGGGATTTATCCTGAATTAGCGGTGAATTCTACAGTTTATCAGGGAAAAACTATCGCTTATCCTTTTTATTTTGAAACAGAGTTTCTTTTGTACAATAAAAATTTTGTAGAAACTGCTCCTGCTTCTTTTCAGGAAATTATAGAGTTTGCTCAGAGTTATGAAGGCACTTATGAGGGAGTAGAGAGTATTTTAAAATGGGACGTTTTAGATCTGTTTTATTCTTATGGGTTTATTGGGGAGTATTTTAATTTAGGAGGGGTGTATGGAGATGATTCTAGCATAATTGACTTGGATAATGAAAGTGTGATCGATTCTCTGACATTTTTTAAGCTGCTTAATCAGAGTCTTTATTTTGATGTTTCAGAAGTGGAATATAATGCTATGCTGTCAGAATTTTTAGAAGGAAAGATTTTGTATACGATTGCAGGAACGCAGAGTCTGGCTGCTTTAGCAGCTTCTGAGTTTAATTATGGAATCGCACCGCTGCCGGATTTGAATGGTACATTAAAGAGTAAAGGGCTGGCTTCTAATTATGTTGCAGTGGTGAATCCTTATGGAACTTCTACAGATATGGCTCAGAGATTGGCAAAGGATTTAACAGATGATAGTACGGATTCTTTTTATGAAATGACTGGGAAATTGCCTTGTAAAGTACAGGATAATAGTATTTATCCTAATCCAGAATTTGCACATATTATAGACGCTTATCAAAAGTCTGTACAGCTTCCTAAATTGATGAACGCATCGAATTTCTGGGTGGAAACAGAAGTGATGTTGAATAATATCTGGAAGACAGAAATGAGAGAAGAAGCGGGGGAAAGCCTTGAGGGAGATACAGATGAAGCGAGAAAACAAAGGGTGGAACAACAGATGCGAGAGCTGGTGACACGGGAAGTTACTCGTGTACAAGAACAAATGGAATTACAGCTTTCAGAATAAAAAAGTATAATTCTTTTGGAGGATATCAATGGAACGATGGTCATTAAAAGCCTTATATACAGGCTATGAAGATGAAAATTATAAAAGAGATATAGAAAAATTAGAGAATATAGTAGATGAATTAAAACAGATGGCGCAGGATAAGTGGAATGTGGCAGATGATACGATAGAAAAGAAAGAGGAAGTTTTAAAAGAGGCGCTTTCTTTTTTAGAACAGTATCATGTTTTATATGATAAGACAGGAAATTTTGCCAGCTTACAGCAGTCAGCGGATACCATGGATGTAGAAACGGTAAAGCAGTTAGATAAGATTAAGAAAATCGAGAGCGAAATGAGCAAGCCTATTGCGGTGTTTCATAAGTATGTTAAGGGGATTGATAATTTAGAGGAATTGATAGAGAAGAATCCAGAGTTAAAGGTATATGAGTTTTTTTTGAAAGATACAAAGGAACAGGCAAAATATACTTTGAGTGAAGAGGCGGAAGATATTATCAGTAAATTTCATTTGTCTGGCGGTTCTGGCTGGGAAGATATGCGCGATTATTTGACTTCTACGATGGAAATAGATTATAAAGGAGAGAAAGTTACATTGTCTGATATCCGGAATATGGCATATAGTTCGGATAAAGAAGTGAGAAAAGCGGCATATGAAGCGGAACTAAATTCTTATGCGAAAGTGAAAGATGCGATCAGTTATTCTTTAAATAATATTAAATTACAGGTGATGACAGAATGTGAATTGCGCGGATATGCTTCTCCGCTGGAGATGACATTAGAAGCATCTCATATGAAAAGGGAAACTTTAGATGCGATGTTACAGGAGATGAAAAAGTTCTTGCCTAAATTCCGGCAGTATTTGAGGAGAAAAGGGGAATTGCTGGGATATCAGAATGGGCTTCCTTTTTATGAGTTGTTCGCTCCGTTAGGGGAGAGTCATAGAAGATTTACCGTGGAGGAAGCGAAAGAATATTTAGTGGGAATTTTTAAAGGATTTTCTGAAGATTTAGCGGATATGATAGAGAGAGCTTTTACAGAGGAATGGATAGATTTCTTTCCAAGAAAAGGAAAAGTGGGAGGGGCATTTTGCGCGAATTTGCCTTTTATAGGGCAGAGCCGTATTCTCACAAATTTTGATGGGAGTTTAGGAGATGTGGTCACTCTGGCTCATGAATTGGGACATGCTTATCATGGATTACAGATTGAATCACATAGACCTCTTAACTGGAATTATAGTATGCCTGTGGCGGAAACAGCTTCTACTTTTAATGAAACAGTGGTTATGGATACGTTGATCAAAGAGGCAGAAGGAGAGGAAAAGTTAGTTTTAATAGAGAATCAATTACAAGATATCACACAGATTATGTTGGATATTTATTCTAGGTATTTATTTGAATCAGCGGTGTTTGAAAATCGGAAAGAAGGGTTTTTGTTTTCTGGGCAATTAGAACAGATGATGTTAGAGGCGCAGAAAGAGGCGTATGGTGATGGGCTGGATCAGAATTATCTGCATCCTTATATGTGGATTTGTAAACCTCATTATTATTCTGCTGAACTGAGTTTTTATAACTTCCCTTATGCATTTGGAGGGTTGTTTGCGAGAGGACTCTATGCGAGGTATCAGGAAGAAGGGAAAGGATTTATAGATAAGTATAGGAAAATGTTATATGGAACGACGGTAAATAGTGTAGAAGATGTTGCAGAAATAGCAGGAATAGATCTGACGAAGGCAGATTTTTGGAGAGAGAGTTTACAGAGTTTTTCTGATTTGGTAGATGAATTTTTGAGATTGTCAGAAGGGTGAGGAGAGTGATAGGGGGGATATTTTTTAATTTAAAAGGGGCGCATAGGGGAAGGCGTTCCTATTCCAACGAAACCGCGCTTTCGCTCCGTTCCAGACGTAGCGGTACTAAATTCGCTGTTTCGCTTCTTGCGAAACCGCTCATTAAGTGCCGACGTCTTCCAAGGGGTTTCTTTTGGAATAGGAACGCCTTCCCCTATGCTAGTTTATGAAGTGGGCGAGTGTTTGTGAGTTTGTTTTGTGAGATGGGGAGGTTTTGGGAGTTATGATGATGTTTGGAATTTTTGTTGAGGTGTGATAGGTAAAGAGGGGGATTTTTATGTTTGAACAGGATTATATTATGAGATTGATCAAAGAGATGTTGAGGACAATGTTGAAGGTGCTCTTTCATATGGATATAGATTCACCGACAGAGGACTTGTTAAAGAATGAGGAAAAAGAGAGTTGGGAACGATTGTTAGATATGATTCATAGAGGTGAGATCAATGAAGCGGAGAATCTAGTTTATGAGATGACTTCAAATGGAGATATGTCTAATTTAAAAATAGCATTGTTATTTTATTCTTGTTTGAATGACAAAGATGATAAGTTTTTAATGGAACATGGATTTGAAAGAGAAGAAATAAAATTTGGTATTGAGAGTTTGGTATCAAAATATGGATTGACAGGTATGACGGATATTTTTTTAGAGGATATATAGTAATAGTAATGTAGAGTTAGATGTTTATGTTGTTTTGTCTGTAGGAGGAGAGTTGTTTCATTTTTTTCAAGGAAAATGTTGGTAGAGTTACGTTTTCAATTTAAGGTTTATATTTATTTATATATATTTTAAAAACAAAAAGGGCAATCAAAATAAAGGGATTGACTGCTCTTTTTATAAGTAGAATATTTATAAAATTTGTAATGTATTCTGTATGATTTTTAATATTTTCTAAGTATGAGGTACGTCAATGATAAATTCTGCACCATCTATAATTTTTCCATCTATACTTTTATCTATTAATTTGACATCTGATGAATTTTCTTGATTAAATTTTAATGTATTATCATCTATGATGTCAAATGTGTAATGATATGTTCCATCTTCTGTTTTTAATTCTAACTGTTTGTGATTTTTTGTATATGTACCGCTGGCTATATAGGACGAAAGGACATCATAAGAGAAGAAAAATGTTTTATCATTTGTATTAAGAATGATTTGTGGAATAAATTCTTCTTTATCGGTTTTTAGGGTATATAGTTTCGTATGGTTTTGTGTAGTTTCAATATATTCATTTGTTTCCATTGTGGCATTTGTATTATCTGCTTTTTGATTTTGAACATATCCTACCAAAAAAGTAGATGTTATGATAAGTAAAATCAACGGCTTAATTCTTTTCATTTGTTGACCTCCTATATATGATTTTGATATTTTTGTAGCATAGTATTACAAAACTCTTCAAAAAAAACTTTATCTTTTTTCTTAAAATTAAAAATATATTATCTACACATAGTAGATATCTAATTTGAACAGCTACTTTTTTTTGAATTTTGTTGTAACTTTTTCTATCCAAAAATCAAGAAATACTTCTGCAATATCAGCGAATAATTCTATGATAAAATCAATCATGTGATCACCTCGATTTGAAGTTTATTATACTTTCTTTTTTATTGTATTATATACTATTTTGTAGGAAAAGAAAATGATTATTTATATAATTGTTAAAAGATGGTTGTGTAACGAAATAAGATTTAATAATAGTTAAGTAACATATAAATATTATATTGTTATCTCTAAAAAAAGTATTAGTGAATTGATAAGAAATTAAAAAAGGTGTAATTGTATATAGTTACAATAAAAAAGGGAAAGATTTTTCTCTTCATTTCATTTTTTAAGGAGGAAACAAAATGGAAGAACTGTATTCAATTATGAGAGATTTTTTAGAGGTGGAGTATAATCAAGAATCTCTGTTATGTCTTTTAAAGGCAGTAGAATCTGTATATACAGATGAAAAACAGGCAGAAGCTAGGTTAATTACTAACAGTACAAAATATTATTTAACCTCATCAAGGAAGTCCCCCGCTTCTAAGCCGCCAAGGCGAAAGCGGT
>CANRVK010000062.1 GCA_947643285.1 uncultured Eubacteriaceae bacterium | reverse complement strand
GTCTTCCAAGGGGCTTCTTATGGAATACTTCCTTGCCTCCGCTCGTTGGTTGGCTTGTTCTGGCTTTTGAAAAGAGAATTTCATGATAATAATAGAATAAAAAGGTTGAACGATACTAAAATTATAGTGTACTATCTGTTGTTTATATGGTAAAATGATCCATAGAAAGTTAGATTATTTCTATGGATCATTTTTTATATTGAAATCGATACTAGAAAGGCAAGATATTTGCTTATAGTCTTTTGTTCATTTGTAGATAGAAAGATTTATAAAAGGGATCATATAATAAATAGAGTTTCATTGTATATTTAGAAATATCCGTTATAGTTATTTTGTATTTTTTTCTATAATATTTGGAGAAAGACAGGTTTTGACATGGTTGTCGATTTAAGAAAGGAGAATTTAATGAGATTAAAATTGAGAAGAAAACAGTTATTAAGTGCTGTTCTTTCCTCTGCTCTGTTTCTAACTCAACTGCCGCCTGTATCTGCGAATCAGCCGCCGCCATCTTCGGCTTCTTCCGTTATTACTGTTTTATCTGGTGCGTATGATGACAGTATTACAGTTAGTACACATCAACAGTTGATGAATGCATTAGAACAGGAAATCAAGCATATTAAGGTCAATGGTTTGATAACAATAGGAAAAGAGGCAGAAGAAAACGGAAGAATGAAACCGGTTTTTATTCCGGAGGGGACTATCATTGAAGGGACATCAGGAAGTATAATAAATTGCCGCTGTCCGATTCAGCTAGAAGGAGATGGAGTTACTTTTAAAAATATTGAATTAATATTTGAATCTTCAGATGCTTTAGGAAGTATTCCTCATAGAGAGATTTTTCTAGCAGGCTATAGTTTGACTCTGGATAATGTCAGCACTTATTTGGAAGGAAGCGGAGGAACTCTTGGACCTTTAGGTGGTTCTGAAACAGAGTTATTGCCAACAGTTTTTGCAGGAGGTTATCAAAATACATCAATTGGTTCTAACGCTGTTTTGACTATAAGAAATTCTAATTCAAAAACAATATTTCAAGATATCTATATGGGACATGAGGCAGGAGAATATCAACATGTTCCTTATAGAGAAGATGTTATATTAACATTGGACAATTCTGTTGCAGTACGAGGAGGTATTTATACTGATCAGAATAGTTCAGCGGAAATATTCTTGAATGGAAATGGAAAATCACTCTTTAACAATGTAAAAGCCACAAATTTTATCGGAAATGATGAAACGATATTAACAATGACAAACTGCTCTGCTTCTAGCGTAGTTATGGATGAGATTGGAACTATTATATTAAAGGATAATGCCTATCTCATGCCGCAGACAAGGCAATTTAATAATATCTCTTTACAAGAGAATTCTTGTTTAGATTTAAGTGAAGTAGTAAATGCAACTATTAGAGGAAATTTTGAGGGTGGATATTATGATTTTAACAGTAATTCCGATCAAGGAACAAGTCAATCAAATACCACACTATCTGATACAAATACAGCAGGTATTCTTGTTTTAGATAAAGAAGGAACATTGACAATAGAAGGAAATGTTACTGGAACTACAATTTTCCAGACTGAAAGTAAAAATTTCCCCGGAATTCCTATTGTCGGAAAAGAATATATTATCGCTGATTGGAATGAGATGGATGAGAAGAATTTTATTGTATCAGAAAAATATAAAAAGGAATATGATATACGACATAATACAGGCGCATGGTCTGTTTTTAAACTCTACGGAGAAGATAATATGGATGTTCCATCTATCGGAAGTGTAGAAATTTCTAATGCGCCATTAGCGATAGACTTAGCGAAAATCAAAACAGAGGGAGATGATATTCCAGATCCATCTATTTTCTGTAAAGTTATTTGGAAGGATACAGATGGTAATATTATTGATTTTTATGATGTTATAGACGAATATGGTTATGGTTTTGATGCATTTAATGTTTTATGTATTAAAACAGAATATTTAGAAGATTCTTCTTATGATGAAGAGTATGATTGGGGAAACTCAGTTTTTTTTACATATTCTGAAGAATATCCAGATTGTTTTTATTTTATAGCAAGAGATGGAGCGAAAACAGGAAATTATACTTTCCGATTCTATTCAGTTGATACAACAGATGTGTGGGATTTAACTATGAAAGAGGTAAAAGAATTAGATGAATTTAAAATGAATGAATTCCAAGTTTATTTTTACGATTCATCAGAAACGAATGATACATCTTCCATTGATGAGTTCGAGATACAGCCTATTTCAGAACAAGTTTATACAGGAAAAGAAGTTTGTCCAGATGTAAGAGTCATTCATAAGTCTTCTAAAGACGAATTAACAGCGGAAGAAGATTATGTTGTTTCTTACGAAAATAATATTGATGTAGGAGAAGCTACTGTAAAGGTGGTTGGTATTGGAAATTACAGTGGCGAAATTACACAAAAATTTTCTATTGTAAAAAGTGAATCGGACGTAACGGTGACAGCTACTATGGGTTCTAATGGAACTAATACAGATCCTGTTATTGCTGTTTATGGCGATAAAATTCGTTTTGTTTGCCAAGCTGTTCCTTCCGAAATGACAAGAGCAGCTCTCCCAAATACAGTAGATTTTTATTGTGAAGATGTGCTTTTAGGAACAGCATCTGTGGATTCAAAAGGGCAGGCAGTTTTTGTTTATAATACTGCAGAACAAAAAATTCCGGTTGGAACTTCTACTATTTCAGCGGATTTTGGAGGAAATGCAACATTAAATCCTGCTCAAAGTAAAATCAATGTTTCTGTTACCTTAAACAAGCAAGTGTTAGCGAAAGAAAATATCAAAAGTATTACACTAAAAGACTTTACTTATGATGGAACAAGAAAGACAACGGAAATTCTTTCTCTAACTTTGGGAAGCGATCAGGATTCATCTGCATCAAATAAAGGAGATCAAACAATTTTTATCTCTGGTGAAGCAGAATTGACAAGTGCTCAAGCTGGTACTTATGCAGAGGCGAAGATTCTTTCTTGGTCATTAAATGAAAAGGATTCTGAGTGGTATGAATTACCAGAGATCTCTACTTCTATTTTAGTAGAACCAGAAGTTACGATTATTCCAGCAAAAGCACCGGAACAGGTTACAATTCATTCCTCTGCGAAACCAAACGAAACACAAACTGTTTCTATCTCAGAGGTTATTCCAACAGAGCTGTTAAATGCAAATACAGACTATCAATTAGGAAAGGAACAATTTGGAAGCAGTATTTCAGGTACTCCAACAATTACAAATGGCGTCTTAACTTATCAGGCAGGACAGAGTGGTACAGAAACCATTCCAGTTATTGTTACTTTAGAAAATCATCAGCCTATGACAGTTTTAGTGACAATTTTGGTAACAGACAAAGAAAATATAAAACTTAATCTTACTTCACCAGACATGACTTATAATGGAAAGCCTTATGAAGGGTGGAATATAGAAGACCAAAAGGATATACCTACTGTTACCTATTATGATTTAATAGAACAACAACCTTTAACAGAAGCCCCAACAGACGCAGGAAGTTATTCTATCACAGTTCATGTTGAAAATGATACAAACGTAGGAGAGGAAACTTCCAATTTCCAAATTAATCCAAAAGAAATTCATATTTGTCCATTAGATAGAACCATTCTGATAGGAGAAGAAATACCAAATTTAGATAATCCAAAACTTTCTATAGATTACGAATTTGAATCAGGATATGAACCTATTGAGGGAGAAGATCTAGGAACAGTTAAAATGTTGTATGAAAACCTTCCAGATAACACAAAAGAAGGAGATTATAAAATTTTTATTCGCCTTCTTGAAAAGAACCCCCAAAATTATAAGATAATTGAAAAAGAAGGAAATCTGCATATTGCAACATCTGAAGAACATATACACAAATACATAGAAACTATCACAAAAGAAGCAACTTGTACAGAAAATGGCATAAAAACCTATACTTGTTCAGATTGTCAAGATTCTTACGAAAAAGAAATTCCTGCAACTGGTCATAGCATAAAAATTATCCCCGCAAAAGAAGCAACTTGCACAGAAACAGGAAAAACAGAAGGTAAATATTGTTCTGTATGTAATATCACCCTTACAGAACAAAAAGATATTCCTAAAAAAGATCATTCCTATGGTGAATGGATTATTGACAAAGCTGCTACTTCTACATCAGAAGGGGAGAAACATAGAGCATGTAATATATGCCAAAATATAGAAACAGCTATTATTCCAAAATTAGATGGAGAAATCGAAACACCGCCAACGGAAACGACCCCAGAAGAAACAGAAACGCCACCGACGGAAAGCACGCCAGAAGAAACAGAAACACCGCCGACCCAAACGCCTCCAGAAGAAACAGAAACACCACCAACCGAAACGCCTCCAGAAGAAACAGAAACACCACCAACCGAAACAACCCCAGAGGAAACAGAAACGCCGCCAACGGAAAGCACGCCAGAAGAAACAGAAACACCACCAACCGAAACGCCTCCAGAAGAAACAGAAACACCACCAACCGAAACAACCCCAGAAGAAATCGAAACACCGCCGACAGAAGACAATAACTCAAATAATAATTCAGATAACAAAGAAAATTCTACAACTACACTTCCTGAAAAAGAAGTTTCCACTACAAACAAAACAGATTATAGAGATCCAATAAAAGGCTATATCAGTTTTGCACAAGGAATAATAACAGGAAAAGAAAGCGGTTATGCTGAATGGAAACAGAGTAATGGTATTTGGTGGCTGCAATATGCGAATGGTACATGGCCTTATGGGCAACTTACAAATGATGGTCAGCAAATTTACAAATGGGAACGGATTAACGGAGAATGGTATGCATTTGATATAGGAGGATATGCAAAAGATGGCTGGTTTCTAGATGCTGGCTATCAAAGCTGGTTTTATATTGATATCAACAACGGCATGAAAACCGGTTGGCAATTAATCGGAGGAAAATGGTATTATTTCAATCCCATTTCAGATGGTACAAAAGGAAGAATGTATTCAGATTGCTATACACCAGATGGTTGGTATGTAGATAAAGACGGAGCATGGGACGGAAAACCACAACAGAAAAAATAATGATATACAGAAATAAGTATAAGATAAAAAAGATGAAAGCTTTCAATTAAAATAACTATATTTAGAAAATGGCATTTCACAGTAGTACCTTTGAACGAAAGTTAAAAGCTTTAGACTTTCTTACTTTCCAAAGATCAAAACTACCGTGAACTGCCATTTTTAAAAATCTGATAGTTTTTCAACTTCTATCATCTGATTTCATTCTTATAAATTTTACCCCTAAACAGTTACAAACACTATTACCAAACACTACTACATATAAAAAAATTCATTTCTTTCTAAGTTAGAACTCATGTGAAATTACAATTCAGCCTTTCTATTCCATTGTTATCCTAAAATTTTTTTATACATTAAAACAGCCAAAAAAGTAGCGAAGGCGAGGAAGTATTCCAAAAGAAGCCCCTTGGAAGACGTCGGCACTTAATGAGCCGTTTCGCAAGAAGCGAAATGGCGAATTTAGTGTCCGCTACGTCTGGAACGGAGCGAGAGCGCGGCTTCGTTGGAATACTTCCTCGCCGCAGCGCCCCTCCCCTTTTACACACTTCTCCCCCACTTATTCCTGCTGTGGACTAGAAGCCACTCGGTTAATAACAGTTTCTACCACTTGAGTATCTCCTGTATTAAAAACCACTTTCAATTCTGATTTTAAATATGTAAAACCATTTTCTTCATAATAGGTTTCATCTGTAAAAGTTTCTACAATATAACGAGAAGCAGTACATTTTATTTTCACTACTGTTCCATTTGACAAAGTGATATCCGCATCAGGAATATCCTGTTCTTCTAAGGTATCTAAAGTAGCAATAACAGCTTGGTTGGGAGTATCAACACTAGAACTTTCCGTCTGTGTATCCCCTCCTTGATTCGTTTCCCCTGAACTATCCGTAGAAGTTTGACTTTCTGTTTCTGTGCTGCTTCCCATTAGCACAGAAGTTGGAGCTTCTGTTTCCCTTTCTGGATTAGGTTCAATTGTGACAGTGATCATACGGTTTACAATAGTTCCCATATAATCAAAACTATAAGTAGCAGTATAAATTCCCGGTGTAAAAGTATCTACTCCAGAGGAATCGATATGAATCATAGATTTTTCCAATTCAATATTTTCTACTGATTGGATGCTCGCCATATAATCAATGGGTTCTCCTGCTTGAGCTACAATATTATTAATATTTACAATAGGGCTATTTTCTGGTGTAGTGATTACTACATTTTCGCCCTGATTAGGAGAGTAATGTCCTTTATTGGTTTCTTTTTCCTTTCCGCAGCCACTTAATAGAGTTCCTGCTAATAAAATCCCGATCAAATAACATTTTAGTTTTTTCATAAAATTTCCCCTTTAAAGTGATCTCACCTTAAAGCTCCTCCTTTCTAACAGAAAACGGCGTAAGTTTTTCTGTGTTTATTCTATCTCAAAATTTCTTTCAATGCAACTAAGAATCCATTTCTTCTAAAAATCTCCATTTTTGTATGAAAGAATCCTTAAAATTCAGAAAAATTTAACCAATTTGTGCTGGTATTTATAGACCTATTATGTTATAATGAAAAAATGTCAAGGTGAGAATGGACATAGTATCTCAATTTACGATAGTTTAGGGTGAAAAATATCAGTAATTATTTGACAAATATATGGGTAAGATAGAAAGACATCAGAAATCTAAGATGTAACTTCTATTGATTTGATAACAGACTAAACTGCAAAAAAGCCCTTGTCATATGAAATAATCCGACATAATCATAAGTGCAGTTAGTCAAAAAGATAAAACTCAAAACCAAGAGTAAATAAAATTAAAAAAATATGAAGAAAGGAGAAAGCTACTAAGAGATAAACTTACAAAATTGCTTCAATAAGTAATTGATTAATAAAAAAGTAAGTGAGTACCGACGTTTAGTCGGGATTTAGAACTGCGGAGTGTAGAAGAAGTAGCATATCAAAAATGATTACAAAAGTATACATGTAAAAGCAGTAAAACTCTTAATATAGATATCATGATCTATATTTTAAGTAGCAGGAAACCAAAAATGAGTTTACAAGTAGAAAAATTAGAGAAGAACATGGCAAAGCTTACAATAGAAGCTTCTGTGGAAGATTTAGGAAAAGCGATTGAACAGGCATATGCTAAAAATAAAAGTAAAATAAGTGTACCGGGATTTAGAAAAGGAAAAGTGCCGTTAGCTATGGTAGAAAAAATGTATGGTGTTGGCATTTTTTATGAAGAAGCAGCAAATCAACTGATCTCTGAAAAATATCCAGAAGCAGCAAAAGAGAGTGGATTAGATATTGTTTCCAGACCAGAAGTTGATGTCATACAGATTGAAAAAGGACAGCCTTTTATTTTCACCGCTACAGTAGCTGTAAAGCCAGAAGTAGAATTAGGGGAATATAAGGGAATTGAAATACCGAAAAAAGAATTAGAAGCGACAGAAGAAGAAGTGAATCAGGAATTAGATAAAGTGAGAAATCAAAATGCGAGAACCATCACCATAGATAATAGAGCAGTAGAAAATAATGATATCACTGTGATTGATTTTGAAGGTTTCTGCGATGGCGTAGCATTCCAAGGAGGAAAGGGAGAAAATCAGGAATTAGTGATTGGATCTGGCGCATTTATTCCGGGATTTGAAGAACAGTTAATCGGTATGAAGGTTGGAGAAGAAAAAGAGATACAAGTGAAATTTCCAGAGGAATATCATGCTGCTGATTTAGCTGGAAAAGATGCGATGTTTAAAGTAAAAATGAATGAAATTAAAGTAAAAGAATTACCAGAAGCAGATGATGATTTTGCACAAGATGTTTCAGACTTTGATACTTTAGAAGAATATAAAGCAGATATGAAGAAAAAAGTAGAAGAGAGAAAAGCTAGAAATGCTAAGACACAAAAAGAGAATGAAGTGATTGAAAAGATCATTGAAAACTCAAAAATGGAAATTCCAGATGCTATGATCGATACACAGGTAAGACAGATGGCAGATGATTTTGCGAGAAGAATTCAACAACAAGGGCTTTCTGTAGAACAATATTTCCAATTCACAGGTTTAACAGCAGATAAGATGTTTGAACAAATGCGTCCGAATGCAGTAAAACATATCCAGACCAGATTAGTATTAGAAGCAGTTGCTAAGAAAGAAAATATTCCAGTGAGCGAAGAAGACATCGAAAAAGAAATGGAAAATATGGCATCTGCTTATCAGATGGAACTTGAAAAAGTAAAAGAATTTATGGGTGATAGAGAAAAAGAACAATTAAAAGAAGATATCGCTGTACAAAAGGCTATTGACCTTGTAATAGAAGCAGCAGTAGAAAAATAAGGGTACTTCTATATAATGAAAAGCACCTTGTATAGAAAGGGGATAATAAGATGAATATGAGTTTAATACCTTACGTTGTAGAACAGACAAGCAGAGGGGAAAGATCTTATGATATCTATTCAAGACTGTTAAAGGATAGAATTATCTTTTTGGGGGAAGAGGTAAATGACACTACAGCTAGTTTAGTAGTTGCACAGCTTTTATTTTTAGAGGCAGAAGATCCCGGAAAGGATATTCAGTTATATATTAACAGTCCCGGCGGTTCTGTAACAGCCGGTATGGCTATTTATGATACCATGCATTTTGTAAAATGTGATGTATGTACGATGTGTCTTGGCATGGCGGCAAGCATGGGAGCATTTTTGCTGGCAGGAGGTACAAAAGGAAAGCGTTCTGCGCTTCCTAATGCGGAAATTATGATTCATCAGCCTTCTGGCGGAGCAAAAGGACAGGCAACAGAGATTAAAATTGTAGCAGAGCATATTTTAAAGACAAAGAAAAAATTAAATGATCTATTGGCAGCTAATACAGGACAGCCATTAGAGAAGATTGAGATAGACACAGAGAGAGATAATTATATGAGCGCTTTTGAAGCAAAAGAATATGGTATTATTGACAACGTAATTACAAATAGATAGCATGAGGAAAGAAGAAAAGAGTATAAAAGAAACTCTTCGTTGTTAGATCAGATAGAATCGGAGAAACTCGCATCGCGCGTTTCTCTGTTTTGTGTCAGCAAGTTTGGAGGAATAAAGAATGGCGGGAAGAATGGAAGAAAAAAAATATAGATGCTCCTTTTGTAATAAAAGTCAAGATCAGGTGAGAAAATTAATTGCTGGACCGAATGGAGCTTATATCTGTGATGAATGTGTGGATATTTGTTCGGAAATTATTGAAGAAGAATTTGAGGACGTACAAGTCGATAACCAAGAGATAAATTTATTAAAACCAAAACAGATTAAAGAATTTTTAGACCAATATG
The DNA here is from genome assembly GCA_947643285.1 of uncultured Eubacteriaceae bacterium. Taxonomy (GTDB): domain Bacteria; phylum Bacillota; class Clostridia; order Lachnospirales; family Lachnospiraceae; genus MGBC136627. The sequence goes on along the minus strand of CANRVK010000062.1, from coordinate 3,492 downwards.
TAATCGGACAGGAAGAAGCTAAAAAAGTGCTGTCTGTTGCGGTCTATAATCATTATAAGAGAATTACATCGGGAGCAGACCTCGGTGTTGAGATACAGAAAAGTAATGTGTTGATGATAGGACCAACTGGTTCTGGTAAGACATTTTTAGCTCAGACATTGGCAAAATTATTAAATGTGCCGTTTGCGATAGCAGATGCGACTACCTTAACAGAAGCTGGATATGTAGGAGAAGATGTGGAAAATATCTTATTAAAAGTAATACAGTCAGCAGATGGTGATGTAGAGCGCGCAGAGTATGGAATTGTCTATATTGATGAAATAGATAAAATCACAAAGAAATCAGAAAATGTTTCGATCACGAGAGATGTATCAGGAGAAGGCGTGCAGCAGGCATTATTAAAGATTTTAGAGGGAACAGTAGCTTCTGTGCCACCTCAAGGAGGCAGAAAACATCCTCAGCAGGAGTTAATTCCTATTGATACCACAAATATATTATTTATTTGCGGTGGCGCATTTGACGGAATCGAAAAGGTCATTGAAAATCGAAAAGATCAAAAATCAATCGGATTTCATGCAGAAGTTGGGATAAAGAGTGACGAGAAGACAGATGAACTATTACATCAGGTGATGCCACAGGATTTAGTCAAATATGGTTTGATACCAGAATTTGTAGGTCGTGTGCCTGTCACAGTGACATTAGATTTATTAGATGAAAAGGCATTAGTCAGAATTTTGAGAGAGCCAAAAAATGCGATTGTAAAACAATATCAGAAATTATTTGAGTTAGATAATGTAGAATTAGAGTTTACAGATGAAGCGATTGAGAGCATTGCAAAACAGGCATTAGAGAGAAAGACAGGAGCGAGAGGACTTCGTGCGATTATGGAGAGCGCTATGACAAATGTGATGTTTGAAATACCTTCTAATGAGAATGTGGAGAAGTGTATTGTCACAAAAGATTCTATAGAAGGAAAGGGAGAACCAGAAATCGTTTATGGAAATGTTAAGGGTTCTAAAAAGTCATTATCTCGCAAATTGTCTGACAAAAAGACAAGCGAAACTGCTTAAATGATAGAGGAAACAAAACATGGAACAAAAGAAAGAAACACTTCCAGTAGTTGCATTGCGTGGATTGGCGATTTTGCCAGATATGTTAGTTCATTTTGATGTGAGCAGAAAAAAATCCAAAAATGCATTAGAAAAAGCTATGGTAGTCGATCAACAGATATTTTTAGTGGCACAAAAAGATGCAAATTTAGAAGACCCTATAAAAGAAGATTTGTATGAGATCGGAACAATAGCAGAAGTAAAGCAATTAATCAAACTGCCGAATGATATTTTGCGTGTGTTAGTGGAAGGTAAAAAAAGAGCTAGATTAGAGAGTTTAGTAGAGAGTGACAAAGAGCTGATAGGAGAAGTTTATCCATTATTAGAAAATGGAAAAGAGATATTAGAGGATACGGTAAAAGAAGCGATGCTTCGAGTGATAAAAGATTTATTAATCCGTTATAACTCTATGAATCCCAAAGTGAATCCAGATACGATAAAACTTTTAACAGAAACAAATGATATAGAATATTTGCTCAATCAGACAGCGATTCATATCCCTATGTATTATACAGATAAACAGCGCATTTTGGAGGCAGCAGATATTTCAGAATGTTATACAGAAGTGACGCGCATTTTGAGCAATGAAGTAGAAGTTCTGAGAATTAGAAAAGAATTTCAAGAAGAGATCAAAAGAAGAGTAGATAAGAATCAAAAAGAATATATTCTGCGTGAACAGATGCACCTCATTCGAGAAGAATTAGGAGAAAATAATACCGTTTCCGATGCAGATCACTACTTAGAGGAATTAGATAAATTAAAGGCTTCTAAAGAAGTGAAAGAGAAAATTAAAAAAGAAATTGACCGCTTTAAAAACATTGCATCTAGCAGTTCAGAGAGTACCGTATCCCGCACCTATATAGAAACTCTATTAGAAATGCCTTGGGATAAAGTATCAGAAGATAACAATGATTTAGAAAATGCGGAGAAGATATTAGAAGAAGACCATTATGGATTAGAGAAAGTAAAAGAGCGAATTTTAGAATTTTTAGCAGTTCGCGCGCTCACAAAAAAAGGAGATAGCCCTATTGTCTGTTTAGTAGGACCACCCGGAACAGGAAAAACTTCTATCGCGAAATCTGTAGCGAAAGCGTTAAATAAAGCGTATATCCGCATTTCTTTAGGAGGAGTGCGAGATGAGGCAGAAATCAGAGGGCATAGAAGAACTTATGTAGGCGCTATGCCCGGGCGCATTGCAAATGGATTGCGCTATGCTGGTGTGAAAAATCCTTTGATGTTATTAGATGAGATTGATAAGGTGAGCAAAGATTATAAAGGTGATACTTCTGCTGCTTTATTAGAAGTGTTGGATTCAGAGCAGAATAATAAGTTCAGAGATCACTATTTAGAGCTTCCGATTGATTTATCAGAAGTGCTGTTTATCGCGACCGCAAATTCTGTACAGGATATTCCAAGACCTCTTTTAGATCGTATGGAGATCATAGAAGTTACAAGTTATACAGAAAATGAGAAATTTCATATTGCGAAAGAGCATTTGATTAAGAAACAGATAGAAAGAAATGGTCTGACTTCAGAACAGATATCTTTTACCAATAAAGCATTAGAAAAGCTGATTCATAGTTATACAAGAGAAGCAGGTGTGAGAGGGTTAGAGCGGAAAATTGGTGAAGTCTGCAGGAAAGTGGCGAGAGAAGTTTTAAAAAATAGCGTGAAGTCTGTGAAAATTACAGAAACGAATGTAAAGAAATATTTAGGGAAAGAATTATATATCTATGATGTGGCAAATGAAACAAATGAAGTCGGCGTTGTGCGAGGATTGGCATGGACGAGCGTCGGCGGTGATACTCTTCAGATAGAAGTAAATGTTATGCCCGGAAAAGGAGAGTATAAGCTGACAGGGAAATTAGGAGATGTGATGAAAGAGTCAGCACAGGCTGGGATCAGTTATATTCGATCTATTTCGGATCGTTATCATCTGGAAGAGAATTATTTTGAAAAACATGATGTTCATATTCATATTCCAGAAGGAGCTGTGCCAAAAGATGGGCCATCTGCTGGGATCACCATGGCAACAGCGATGCTTTCGGCAATAACGAATCACCCTGTTTATGCGAATGTTGCGATGACAGGAGAGATTACACTCCGCGGAAGGGTATTGCCGATTGGAGGGTTAAAGGAGAAGATTTTGGCGGCTAAGATGGCGCATATAAAGACTGTGCTTGTGCCTGAAAAAAATAAGAGAGATGTTGCAGAAATTTCTTCTGAGATTTTGAAGAACATTCAGATTGTGTATGTGGATAATATGGATGAAGTGATCGAAAGAGCTTTTGTAAAGGAATGAGGGAGGGTCGCGGCGGCAAGGAAGTATTCCAACGAAGCCGCGCTCTCGCTCCGTTCCAGACGTAGCGGTACTAAATTCGCA
>CANRVK010000061.1 GCA_947643285.1 uncultured Eubacteriaceae bacterium | reverse complement strand
GACGTAGCGGTACTAAGCGCACAGCCTGTAGGGCTGTTTGCTAAGTGCCGACGTCTTCCATGGGGTTTCTTTTGGAAGAGTTCCTTGCTGGAGCTAGTTTGTTGACTATTCTGGGAGTGGTGAATGATGTTTGATACTTTTTATTTAGTTTATTTTTTATTCTTATTTTTGTTTTTATTTGTTTGCAATATTGTAAATAGGTTTGTTTAGCTTGCTATTTATCATAATAGGAGTGATAAATGTGGTGTGCCTTTTGTATATACAATAGAAACTCTAAAAAAAGTGTTTCCCATGATACAATCTAAAAGTTTTTTTAAATTGGGAATAAAATTTTGCTTATTTATATTTGTTCCTCCTACATAGATTCCAACACTTTGCCTAAAATCTATTATTTTTTCTTCTAAATCAATATTTTCAGTTATTATGCCTTTTATATGACATTCCAAGAGTTCGATTAGTGTTTGTACTTCTTTTATGTCCTCATTTATATATTCTATCCATTCATTTGGTATGGATAGAGGGATATTATCTAAAGAGAGTTGTTCTATATTTTTTTGAAGCTTTCCAAATCTCATGTATCTAGTCTTATAGTTTTGATTTTGATAAATATTTTTAGATATTTTGATATTAAATGTATAGTTAATGTCCTTTTTGCCACATAATATTTCTTTAATGTTTAGCACTTCTTCTTCAGTACAAGGGTATTCGTCAGCGATATCATTTGGTGCTTGATGGAAAGTGGAAATGGTTCTTAGAAAATGATATATCTGCAATTTATCGATTTCTATGTATTCCCCTTTCATTAATTCATAATAAGCTTGCATTGACCATAAACCTAATTCATATTTTGTTATTATTTTATGATAATATTGATCTATTTTCTGTTCTAATTGTTTTGCATTAATTAACATATTAATTTTTATGTATATTGTCAGAGATTTCTAGACATTTTTAATGTTATAGATTAGGAACTTATTTTAGAAATATATAAATCTAAAATTTATTATTGAATAACATAATTAAAAAATGAATGTTTCTCTTATATATAATTCCTTTCCTAATTTTTTAGAGGTAAATAATGTTTTTTGATTGAATAATTTAATGGGAAATAAATTTTGTTATATCATTATGATTTCTATATTAGATCTAATTTTGTGAATGAATTTTCCTATTAAGTCTTTACCATTCATAACAATTTTATTACTACTTGTAAATTTAATATATATAGTTGTATCTAAAAATTGATAGATGTGTAAAATATTCATTGTTCAATAGAACAGAGTATGTTTATTACAATTCCAACCTCATATAAATAACTTCTTGAAATCCTGTCATGCGAGAATTAAAGCCTTTAGGATTTCTGCCATATTCAACAAACCCTGCTTTCTTATACATAGACAATGCTCTTATATTTTCAGCAACTACATTCAGTTCAAGTTGACTATATCCTGCGACCTTTGCACATTCAATACATGAAGTCATTAATGCCCATCCAATTCCAAGTCCCCAAAACTCTTTCAAGATACTAATACCAAATTCAGCCCGATGCCGCACTTTGTATTTCGTGCCTACTGCTTCAATTCCAGCAGTTCCTACAACTACACCATCAACTATAGCAATAATTTCGATTTCATTTTCACTATTAGATTTTTCTTTCAGAAATTGGCTTTGCTGTGTTGCATCGAAATTATTTTCATTCGGATATGTAAGTAAATAATCGGTTTGGGCATGGGTTAAATTGAAGTTATCTAATACAAGCTGTCCATCATTTTCAGTTGCATTTCTCAAACAACATTCCACACCATTCTTTAATGTTACTATTTTGTTATATTTCATAATTACTCCTTTATAACTACGATATTGCAATAATTATCCTTGATAGCCGCTGCCATTAAATACATTAAATAGTTAGTTCATCAATTTTTATGCCAATTAAAAACTCATATTATTTTAAATCCTTTCAGATTTTAGCTTTCTTTAAATAATTGCAAAACTCCTAACACTATATCCATACTGGCTTTTTTGAGAATTACTTCTATGTATCTCCTTACTTAGATTTTCATAGTTTATCATAACATTCATTTTTCAAAAAGTAGAATAGCCAACCAACTAGCGGAGGCAAGGAAGTATTCCATAAGAAGCCCCTTGGAAGACGTCGGCACTTAGCAAACAGCCCTAAAAGGGCTGTACGCTTAGTACCGTTACGTCTGGAACGGAGCGAAAGCGCGGCTTCGTTGGAATACTTCCTTGCCGGAGCGTCCCCCTTTTCACTTTCACAATCCCTTATTTATCTTTCTTATCACTATTCAATCGGGAGATTATGCTGTTTTAAGAAAGAAAGTTTATCCCAATATCCACGCTGGAATAATATCTTTTCATTTACAACATGGAAAAATCCGCATCCACGCAAGCCTAATGGGTCTTTCCACTCTAAAATAGCCCATTGTCCATCTTCAAAAATATTTTCCACAATACAAACCATTTTCGCAGTCGAAAATTCCTTCATAAACATTTTTCTAATAGCCTCAATTCCCACAACAGGTTCATTTGCAACCTGATGATTTATAGCATCATTATCATACAGACTAACAATCATATCTACATCACCAGAATTAAAAGCGTCTACCCATTTATTTACTACTTCTTTTGGACTTAACATATCTTATTATTCTCCTTTTTTAATTAAAATTTGCTATCTATTTAGATATGCAAATCTTTTCTTTCAAATATCATAATTCCCAATACATACAACACAATAGCACCTGCAAAAAGTATAAATGTGCCAACTATTGCACTGCTTTCACCAATAATAATGCCATCTGGATTAAACAAGATAAAAAATGTGAAATACTTTGCTTTTTCTGCATTTCCACCGACATTTGCAAGCATCTGTAAAACATACATAAATGCTGGAATCCCTGCTCCCAATGCAATACTATATTTAGTGTCGGAAAATATGCAAGAAGAAAGAAAACATATGCTTCCAATAAACAAATGCAAGCATAATAGTCCACCATTTAATATAAATAATGTCGTTATATCTAACTCTCCCGGAAAACCGCTTTCAGCACAAATCAACTCTAAAATTGTACTATAAACAATAAGCAATAAAATTCCACTTATAAGAACTTGCATTTGTGTGAGTGCAATAGTACGCCGTTTTACAGGAGCAGCAACTAACGAAACCATAGAGCCTTTATCCACATATTTTGCAATTAGGGCATTTCCGCGTAGTATGCAGAATAACATCGGAAAAATCACCAGTATAAATCCATAGAGGTAAGATACCATAAATCCCAAAAGATTCGTAGTATTTGCCTTCATGCCAACAGCCGCCATCAATTCTGGCATAACTTCCACAAAACTATCTAACATTTTCGTCATTTGAGGATCATACATATAGATGATAACAGAAACATACAAGGTAATAATTGCGGAAAAAATTATAAGAAGTTTTATACTTCCTTTCATCTCACGTTTATATAATGCCATGTTAATCATTTTCCCCACCTCCATAATAATTCATGAAGATTTCTTCCAGACTTTGCTTCGTTGTAACAGTAACTTTTGTCCCGTTGCATATACCGTCAAAATCTGTAGCAAATGCTTTAGCGATAGCTTCATTTTCAAGAGTTACTGTGTAACTACGAGTATGTCGTTCATGCAGTGTTACAGCAGAATCAACGGTTATCATTTTGCCTTTTCGTATAATACCGATACGGTCACAAGTCCGTTCTACTTCCTCAAACATATGGCTTGACATCAAAACGGTTTTGCCATGTTCCTTTTCCTCCGCAACTAAACTAACAAACCTACTTTGCATCAACGGATCAAGTCCGCTGGTTGGTTCATCAAGAATAAGAATATCAGGATCGTGCATAAATGCGGCAATGATTCCAAGTTTTTGTTTTGTCCCTTTGCTCATCTTTTTTATCTTACTTTTAGGGTCTAATTCAAAACGCTCCAGCAATTCTTCTTTACGGTTCTGTGAGCCGATTTTACGGTATTCTGCGATGAATTTCAAAAACTCAGTACCTGACATATCATCAAAAAAGTTGATTTCACCGGGAATATAGCCAAGTTTTGCCTGAACCTTATCCCTTTCGCTCCAACAATCCAGACCATCAATGGTACATCTTCCTGACGTTGGTTTTAAAAATCCCATCAAATGGCGTATAGTCGTTGTTTTACCTGCTCCATTTGGACCTAAAAAGCCAAAAGCTTCTCCTTGGTTAACATGAAAAGATATATCAAATACTCCTTTTCCACCTCCATAGTCATGTACAAGATTTTCGATTTTAATGACGCTCATAAATACTCCTTTTTTTCTAAATATTAGATTTTTCATTTTTTCATGAAACTTCTGTTACTTGTCTGTTGCTAATAACCCCATTCGGTGAATTTATTAAAAGAGTTTTTATTGTAATTTTAGTTTCTATAACGATCACTCCTTTTCTTTATACACATTATATTATATATAAATAATGTGTGGTTGTCGATATTTATAATATATAAACACATTAAAATTCTTGTAACAGTTCGGTCTTTTTATTTGTTATTATGAAATGAATGATAGAAGTTTTCAAGTGTGGGTAAGAAAATGGTGATAGGAAAAGGCAGACGCCTCATCAAAGCGTCTACCTTTTCCTATCACCTGTTCCACTTCTTTCATGGACTGGTTATATTCCCGAATAACCTTTTCTTTCGTTTCATATTCCCATCTTTTCTCTTTCTCTTGACTAATCTTTTATAATTCCATACTCCCTCATTAATTGTTTTTGGAACTCATAGTCTTTCGTAGAGCGTTCTAAATCGTCATATTTCTTATTTTGTAATAATAGTGAATATAATTTACTAATTCGTTCCTCTCCTATTTTTTCGCCTTCTATTCTACCCTCTATTCTACCCTTTATTCTACCTTCTTCTCTGCCTGTTTCCCGTGCTTCTTTCATAGATTGATTATAGTCACGGATAGCCTTTTCCCTTGCTTCATATTCCAGCCTTTTCTCTTTATCTTGACTAATTATTTGTAATTGCTCATAGGCACTGGCTATATAAGAATTTTTCGTTGCTATCATCTCCAATTCCTCCTTTCTTTCCGCATTAATAAACTTCGCCCATAACTCTATATCACTACTGTTTTCTCTTATCTCTTTTGGTAGTTTTGGCAATTCTATCACATGAAATTCTATTTTATCAGTATAGATAAAATATCTAGTTTTTTCCATAATTTGGAAGCAAGAATAAAATTCTGTTTCTTTTGGAAAGAGAGTAAAATTCAAAATGCTAATATTGACACATTTTTTGAATACATCATAAGTTTGACCTTGCTTAATTTGCTCTGTATACATTTTAGAAAGATAGAAAACGGAACGATCTGCCCATACCTTTAACTCGGAAAGCTGTATTTCTGTGTCAATTTCTGTATCGTTATTCATCAAAATTCGTACATCTAGAATACCCTGTTTATCATCTTCATGTACTTTTTGAAGATAGGTATTTAAGATCTGAGTACTTTTTATTTCTTCTGGCTTTATCTTTAAAACAGCAGATAAAAATCCAATTCGCGCCTTTTCATTTGCCATGATTTCCTTAAAAGCGAAATCAACCTTCGGTTTCATTAAAAAATTATCCATATGTTCCTCCCCATTTTCGTTTGTGTAGTTTTATATAAATTATAAATCTTTTTTATATAGAAGTCAAAGAAGACTAAAATCAAAAATTTGTTTCTCATTTCACATATTTGATTAAAATAATATGAAATGGAAAGTTATGCTTTTATATTTGAAACTATTTCATCATAACCTCCCTTTAAAATTACAATTTCTCACCAAGATAAATTTGAATGATTTTCCTAAATTCTAGTCTAATTTTCCTTTTAAATCTTTGAGAAATAAATCAAAATGTTGTTTGACTATTTTGTTATTTGGATCTTCTTTTAATATTTGTTTACTAATTTCTAAAGTTTCCTCATCACTTAAGATTTTATCTGGAAGGGAGTTATAACTGATTAAATATTCTTTAAAACCTATATTTTGAGGTTCTAACTCAACCGCTTTTTTTTGATGATAAAATCCAGCATAATAAGCACCTTCTATCCAACATAAAGGATTTGATAATAATATGGACGCAAAGTCATGTAAGTTAGCACTTTCATGTTCAAGCAATAATTTAAGAACCACAGCGTAAGGCACGATAGATTGTTTGCTAAATGATACATCTAAAAATATATCTTGTATTTCTTGACTTAACAATTCTTTATCTATATTTTTGACTAATTCTCCGGCTTCATTGACTTTTCCGTCTGACAATAATTGAAATAATATTTCTTTATCCTTATCATTCATAACAACTCTATTCCTCCTTAAATAATGAACCTATTTTTAAAAATATAGTTCTATTAATATATTTCGATAAATATATCTTTTTTTTATGATATAGTATCTTATATCATAAATTTAGTAAAATATCGTAGATATGATTATTCTGTAAGATTTCGGGAAAATTTATAGTAATCACATATCTCCTGTTCTGGAGCATAATATTCCCAATCTAAGTAATAATTAATTGCCAATGCTGTTTCTTCCCATGTATTTCTTGAACATTCTAATAATAATTTGTTAATTTCCTATGTAACATAATCTATGTTTTCTTTCATACTAGATCCCATAACAACAAAAATGGATCTTAATAACATAGAACCTATTTCTTTAGAGAGTTTTTGTAATCGCTGTGAGGTTATGATTCTAAAGGAAAAATACTCTGAACCTTCCTCTCCCTTTTCATTGATACAAGCCTCTAAATGCATAACGAAATCTTTAATATCTTCTGGTTCTTCGATATCTAAAATGCAATCTAAAACGGGTGTAATCATTTTAATATCTCCTGTTAAAAATATTAATTCTAAAAAATCTATATATTCTTTTATCTATATTACATTATTTAATACTAACGGTTGTCAATTTTTTTAAAGTTTTGGTTTTTCTAGTATTAGATTTCTCATTTTTTATGAAATTAATATATATTTCAAATAGTTCTTTATCATCTGAACTAATAATATCAAATATAATTTTAATTCTTGTTTTCTATATTTCCATAGACTTATCATAAAGAATAATTTTATCTGTTTCATGAAACTCAGCTTCAAATTTTTCTAATAATAATTCTTCATATTTCTTATTTTTACATTGAATCGCTAATACATCATATGAACTTTCTATTAGGTTTAAATAATAACTAAATTCTTTTATATCTTCTTTGTTTTCTGTAATAATAAGATTATATTCATCGCTAGAATGAAGTAAAAATTTATTTAAACTTTCTTCATCTTTTATTTGATACCAATCATAGGTATTATTCCAATCTTCTAAAATACCATCACTATAATAGGCACGAAAAGAATAATTTGGAATATTTGTAAAACATTTATTTTCTTTTAAAAAAAATTCTTCTTCTACATATTCTATAGAATCCATATATTTTCTTAAAATAGTTTTAATAATAGTTTTTATTTTTTCAGTATTTTTTAAAGAATTATTTTTTAATTTCTGTTTTAGGGCATGAATATCTTCCATATAGGGATTAAAAAATTCTTGATATTTTAATGCTTGTATTATTTCTTCATTTATTTTTGCTTCTTCCTTACTATCTAGATATAAAGAATTAGATACAAAGTCTTCATATAATTCATTAATATATTCTTTTTTCCATTCTTCTTTCCATTCAATATACTGAAAATAATCTTTTCTCACATAAATATTAGATGCTTTATTTAATAATAATTGTATCAATTTTACGTGTTTTTCTACTGGATAAAAATTTAATGATATATACCATTCCTTTTTCATAAAATCCCCCTTTTCTTACTGATAAACTTTTATGTATTATCTAATAATACATGATGAATATGATTACCACTTTTTTTCTCTATCTAAATAAAAATAGTCTTAAACTACTTTCCTTTTTCCATTTATCTTTAGAAACTTATGTCCTAACTATAATTAACTTTAAGTTTTTCAGTTTTGATTAAAATAATATGAAAAGAGTAAAAGGGAAGTTATGCTTTTATATTTGAAACTATTTCATCATAATCTCCCTTTAAAATTACAATTTCTCACCAAGATAAATTTGAATGATTTTCCTAAATTCTAGTCTAATTTTCCTTTTAAATCTTTGAGAAATAAATCAAAATGTTGTTTGACTATTTTGTTATTTGGATCTTCTTTTAATATTTGTTTACTAATTTCTAAAGTTTCCTCATCACTTAAGATTTTATCTGGAAGGGAGTTATAACTGATTAAATATTCTTTAAAACCTATATTTTGAGGTTCTAACTCAACCGCTTTTTTTTGATGATAAAATCCAGCATAATAAGCACCTTCTATCCAACATAAAGGATTTGATAATAATATGGACGCAAATTCATGTAAGGTAGCACTTTCATGTTCAAGCAATAATTTAAGAACCACAGCATAAGGCACGATAGATTGTTTGCTAAATGATATCCTTAATAAGATAGAACGTATTTCTTTATTTAACAACTCTTTATCTATATTTTTGATTAATTCTCCGGCTTCATCGACTTTTCCGTCTGACAACAATTGAAATAATATTTCTTTATCCTTATCATTCATAACAACTCTATTATTCCTTTTTTTACTCAGTTTTATTTCACCTTGTAATTATATAATATATTACTTTCTTAATATTGACAATATTTTATATTATCCTTTATAAGATTATTATTTACAACTGGAGAATTTGTTCTAGTGATAATTGGATTATATCTAATCTTTTTTAAACGCGAGTTTTAATAATTCAGACATAAAAAACAAAAAATTGACTTTTTTATAAAAAGATTTACAACTTATCATAGAATTTAAAATAACAAAAACATAAAAAACCAAGAAAACAGAAAAGATATAAGAATAATTTTTTAATGAAATCTAAAATTGATTTTTCCTTTAAGGAACTCAATCTTTCTATTCTATAATTATCATGAAACACTCAACTTTCTTCCAAAGAGCAGAATAGCTAACCAACTAGCGGAGGCAAGGAAGTATTCCAAAAGAAGCCCCTTGGAAGACGTCGGCACTTAATGAGCAATTTCGCAAGAAGCGAAATGGCGAATTTAGTACCGCTACGTCTGGAACGGAGCGAAAGCGCGGCTTCGTTGGAATCCTTCCTTGCCGGAGCGTCCCCATTTCGCCCCTCACAATTCCCTATCAAATAACCTAAACTATCTTTCAAACAACAACAATCCCCTCCTTTTTCATCAAAAAAAGAGCTGGCAAACCAACTCCTTTTTTGATATAACCTTAAAAATTTAATATACTAATAATCTATGAAACATATCGCACTTATTCTAAATTCAACCTCTTTGATAAAATATAATTAGTCAGAACAAAAAATATAGCAGATAAAATAAGTTCCATAACTGTATATGTTATAATAATTTTATTAAAAAATTGCAATAAAACTTGTAAGGAAAATGCTGAGGTGAGGAAATTGCTTGGAACATCTATACTGAGCATAATGCAAGTTGAGAGAATTTGGATAATAAAGCTAAGAGCAAAATAAATTCCAATAGCTCCTACAATTCTATATTTTCCAATTAATTGTCCTCCAGCCATTGATAAATAATACGTCAAGATACTGAATATCCCAGATACTAATACCATAACAATAAGTAAAACAATAGTACCAAAGCTTTCCTCAAAAATTTGTGTATATTCCTCAAAAAAATAAAATATTTCTCTAAAGAAATGATGACCAGATAATAAAATAACAATAGAGAATATAAATACAACAAAACTTAAAACAAACCATAATAAACTGATGATTAATTTGCTTAAAATTAGTTCATATGTTTTTACAGGAAGTGTGAACATTAAATAACCTTCATCTCCCAGCAAATTTTTATAAAATCGCCTTATAATTAAAATAATAGAAACAATAAAAATTGTCATACACATTAAAACATAGACTGTCATAAAAATATTTTGAAATATAGAGATCACGGTATTTCTTCTTCCGGTATTTACTTCTAAGAAAATTTTATTAAATATAGTGATAATTAGAAATGCACCATAAAGCAATAAATATTCTCTTGAAGTCGCTTTTATTTCATGCTTTAATAATTTTCCTAACATCTAAACACCTCCCTGAATAATGCATCAATAGATTTCCCTTCTTGAGAACGAATTTCGTCTACAGATGCAGTTTTTACGATTCTCCCCTGCTGTATAAAGATAACATCATCTAAAATCTGTTCGATGTCAGAAATCAAATGAGTACAAATAATAATAGTTCCATTTGGATTATAATTATTTAAAATCGTTTTTAAAATATAATCTCTGGCAGCAGGGTCAACGCCTCCGATAGGTTCATCTAATAAATATAAGTCTGCATTACGGCTCATAACCAAAATAAGTTGAACTTTCTCCTTTGTTCCCTTTGACATAGTTTTCAATTTATCCTGTGGATTAATATTGAGTCTTTTTAACATTTCATATGCTTTATTTTTATCGAAATTACTATAAAAGTCTGAGAAAAAATCAATAATATCACATACCTTCATCCAGCGGTTTAAATAAGTTCTTTCTGGTAAATAAGAAACAATCGCCTTTGTGGAAGGTCCAATAGGAATATTATTTACCAAAATTTCACCAGATGTAGGAGATAAAAGCCCATTTACTAATTTAATTAAAGTTGTTTTTCCACTTCCGTTAGGTCCTAAAAGCCCTACAATTCTTCCGCTTTCCACTGTGAGATTAATACCGCAGATAGCCTCTTTTCCGCTATAATGTTTTACTAAATTATTACATTTTAAAATCACACTCATTTTGCCTCTCCTTTCCTGTTTCTATAATTAGTTGTACACTTTCCTGTATAGAAAATCCCAGAAGTTCCATATTATCAAAAAATTCTCTAATCTGAGCTTGTGCTACATTCTCTTTTAACATTCGTATCATATTTTCATCTTCTGTAATAAAACGTCCATTTGTCCTTTGAGTATAGACTAAACCTACACGTTCTAATTCTGCTAGTGCTTTCTGCATAGTATTTGGATTAACAGAAGCCTCTTCTGCTAAATCCCTAACAGAAGGGAGCTTTTCTCCGGGTTTATATTTTCCAGAGATAATAAAAATTTGAATATACTCTAATAATTGAGAATAAATAGGGCGATCCGGTTTTAAATTCCATGACATGTAATCACTCCTCATTGTATTATTGTATTAAGTACTTAATACAATAATACAACAACAGGAATATTTTGTCAATAAAAAATATAACTTTTTTGCTTCTTGCACTAAAGAATATATTATATTATGATAATATGATAAAAAGTATTAAAAAATAATTTACAAATGCTATATTTAAAAACAAAAAACCAGAAAAAACAAGATATAGAAAGGAGTTCTGAGGTGAAAAAGATGAGAGAAGTTGATATATCTGAAATAACAAAAGAGATAAAAGAGATGTGCATACAGGCAAATTATGTTTTATCTTCTGATATGCAAACAAAATTAGAAGATGCTGTTCAAAAAGAAGAATCTTCACTCGGAATAAAGATTTTAAAACAATTAGAAGAAAATTTAAAAATCGCAGAATCAGAGCAGATTCCTATTTGTCAAGATACAGGCATGACAGTTATTTTTATAAAAATAGGACAGGAAGTTCATATCATAAATGGAGATTTAGAAGAAGGAATACAAAAAGGCGTGAGGGAAGGATATCAAGAAGGATATTTAAGAAAATCAGTTGTAAACGATCCTATTTTAAGAGAAAATACAAAAGATAATACACCAGCCGTTATTCATTATGAAATTATAAAGGGGGATAAAATAGAAATCACAGTCGCTCCAAAAGGATTCGGCAGTGAGAATATGAGTCGGATTTTTATGCTAAAACCAGCAGATGGAATTGAAGGCGTGAAGGAAGCCGTTCTTACGTCGGTAAGAGAAGCAGGACCTAATGCATGTCCTCCTATGGTAATAGGGGTTGGAATCGGAGGAACATTTGAGAAGTGTGCATTATTGGCGAAAAAAGCACTCACTCGCGATCTCAATAAATCATTTTCCTATCCATATCCTTATATAAAAGAGTTAGAAGAAGAGTTATTAAAAAAAATAAATGAGCTGGGAATAGGACCGGGAGGTTTAGGGGGAACACAGACAGCATTTGCCGTTAATATTGAAACTTATCCTACACATATCGCAGGATTACCAGTAGCTGTAAATATCTGCTGTCATGTAAATCGCCATATCACCAGAATAATATAAAACCGATATTTTCGGAAAGGAGTTTTTGAAATGGATAAATATATTCATACACCATTAAAAGAAGAAGAGATAGCAGAATTAAAAGCAGGAGATTTTGTCTTTATAACAGGAACAATCTATACTGCAAGAGATGCAGCACATAAAAGAATGTATGAAGCATTGAGAAAAAAAGAAGAACTGCCTATAGAATTGAAAAATAATATTATTTATTATATGGGACCTTCTCCTGCAAAAGAAGGACAGGTGATCGGTTCAGCAGGACCAACAACCAGCAGCAGAATGGATAAGTATACACCTGAATTGATAGATTTAGGGTTAAAAGGTATGATCGGAAAAGGAAGGCGTTCCGATCAGGTGAGAGAAGCGATTATAAAAAGAAAAGCAGTTTATTTTGCAGCTATAGGAGGAGCAGGTGCATTATTATCAAAATGTATTATATCATCGCAAGTAATTGCTTATGAAGATTTGGGGACAGAGGCGATCAGAAAATTAGAAGTGAAGAATTTTCCTGTAATAGTTGTTATTGATTCAGAGGGCAATAATTTATATTAATTACTTATTATAGAATTACTTAACTATAAAAGGAAGAAAAGTTAGGGGGACATTTTGAAGGAAGGGTCGCGGCGGCAAGGGAGTATTCCAACGAAACCGCGCTTTCGCTCCGTTCCAGACGTAACGGTACTAAATT
>CANRVK010000060.1 GCA_947643285.1 uncultured Eubacteriaceae bacterium | reverse complement strand
TGACCATCTGCGTCCTCTTTCATCTGTCTGGCTATCGGACATTTAAGTGGTATGATACAAAGCTTATCCAAAAGGAATACCATAAGTTCTTCCCCAAGCTTGTTAGCTATAACCGTTTTGTAGAGCTTATGCCCTATGCTGCACTTCCACTGTCCTTGTTTGTGCAGTCCCTTTGCGCCAAGGCATCCTGTACAGGGGTTAGTTTTGTAGACTCTACAACATTGGATGTATGTGACAGTCATCGGATACAGCAGCACAAGGTTTTTCGGGGAATTGCAAGGAAGGGAAAAAGCTCCACAGGGTGGTTTTATGGCTTCAAACTTCATCTTGTCATCCATGACCGTGGGGAGATTCTAGGCTTGTGTTTGACCCAGGCAATGTGGATGACCGCAACTGGAATGTTATGGGACATTTGACAAAAAATATTTTCGGGAAAGTATTTGCTGACAAGGGGTATGTTTCCAAAAAACTGTTTGATGAACTCTTGGATCGAGGTGTGGAATTAATCACCAAGCAGAAGAGGAATGCAAAAAAACAGGGTATGATGCGTTTCACAGACCGGCTTTTCTTAAGGAAGCGTGCCATGATAGAGTCCGTCAATGACTTCTTAAAGAACACTTGCCAGATTGAGCATTCTAGGCACAGGAGTAGCTGTAATTTTGTAGTGAATGTGATGGCTGGTCTTTGTGCATACTCTTTTTTGCCGAAAAAACTATCTATTTATACTAAAAATGTAGCTTTTGCATAAACCTCCTCATCGAACTCACGTGATATTAATAGATTTCTTTTCTATATCTGCAATAATAGATAAATCTTTAATCAAGCTCAAATGTCTTGGCTGATTGCTTGTAAATACTGTAATTTTCATCTTTCTTTCATCCTCCTCATAATATTTGCATGATCCTCTCTTGAAATTTCCAGTCTACTTTCATTAACTTTTTTCATATTTGCTCTAAATCCTAAATAAATACCCAGTTTTTTCATAATTTCCATCGTATTCTCATTATAACAATTATGAAGTGAAAATGTAGCTTCGCTAAAATACTTTCTTTCCAGTGTACCTTTAATTCTAATACAAGACTAAACTATCACCTCTCACCAAAAACTATTTTCCTCTTAATCTTGACAAACTTCCTTATTATAAGATAGAATAAGTTGTTTACTAAATCACTATACTAATGTAGTATTTAAATAAAAAATTTATATCACTATATACGCAAGGAGGTCATTATGTCAACTTTAACTGATGAAATAAAAAGACGTCGTACATTTGCCATCATCTCCCACCCTGATGCCGGAAAGACTACTCTAACGGAAAAATTTCTTCTCTATGGTGGAGCGATCAATCTCGCTGGCTCTGTAAAAGGCAAAGCGACTGCACGTCATGCCGTATCGGACTGGATGGAAATTGAAAAAGAACGTGGTATTTCTGTCACTTCTTCTGTTCTGCAATTCAATTATAATAACTATTGTATTAATATATTGGATACTCCAGGACATCAAGATTTCTCAGAAGACACCTATCGTACCTTAATGGCGGCGGATTCTGCTGTTATGGTCATCGATGGTTCTAAAGGCGTAGAAGCCCAAACTAGAAAGCTCTTTAAGGTATGTGTCATGCGCCATATCCCTATTTTTACTTTTATCAATAAAATGGATCGTGATGCCAATGACACTTTTGACCTTTTAGATGAAATCGAAAAAGAACTCGGCATCGCTACCTGTCCTATTAACTGGCCTATTGGCTCTGGAAAGAATTTTAAGGGTGTCTATGATCGTGAAACGAGAAAAGTCATGCTATTTTCTGATACAGAAAAAGGAACAAAAGAAGGGACAGAATTAGAAATTTCTATTGATGATCCAAAACTTTCCAACTATATCCCTTCTTTTTCTATGGATACTTTATTAGAAGAAATAGAACTTTTAGATGGTGCGAGCGCGGAATTTGATTTAGAAAAAGTGAGCTGTGGCGAACTCTCTCCGGTATTCTTTGGTTCAGCTCTCACAAACTTCGGTGTAGAAACATTTTTACAGCATTTTTTAAATATGACTTCTTCCCCGTTGCCTAGAACGGCAAATATTCAAAATACTGTCGCTAAAATTGACCCATTTACCCCTGATTTTTCGGCCTTTGTCTTTAAAATTCAGGCGAATATGAACAAAGCACATCGAGATAGAATCGCTTTTATGCGCATCTGCTCCGGCAAATTTCTATCTGACATGGAAGTTTATCATGTACAAGGCAATCG
Organism: uncultured Eubacteriaceae bacterium; assembly: GCA_947643285.1. Taxonomy (GTDB): domain Bacteria; phylum Bacillota; class Clostridia; order Lachnospirales; family Lachnospiraceae; genus MGBC136627. The sequence goes on along the minus strand of CANRVK010000060.1, from coordinate 10,779 downwards.
CAAAATGCGCCTTTCTCAGCCTCAGCAGCTCATGGCACAAGAACGCAAAGTAATCGAAGAAGCTTATGCCGGAGATATTATTGGTGTCTTCGATCCGGGCATTTTTTCCATCGGCGATACCATTACTGTTCCTTCTAACGCTTCTTCTCCGTTTGCCTTTGAAGGTATTCCTACCTTTGCCCCAGAGCACTTTGCCCGCGTCCGCCAAATGGATACCATGAAGCGCAAGCAATTTGTCAAAGGAATCACTCAAATCGCACAGGAAGGTGCGATTCAAATCTTCCAAGAATATCATACTGGTATGGAAGAAATCATTGTAGGAGTGGTCGGTGTACTGCAGTTTGATGTATTAAAATATCGTCTGGAAAATGAATATAAAGTGGATATCCGTTTAGAAACTCTTCCTTATGAACATATTCGTTGGATAGAAAATAAAGATATAAATTTAGATAAAATCAACGGAACTTCTGATATGAAGAAAATTCAGGATCTCAAAGGAAATCCTCTGCTCCTATTCATTAATAGCTGGAGTGTAGGAATGACTTTAGATCGCAACAAAGGACTCATTCTCTCTGAATTTGGCAGATAAAAATGCACTAAAAATCATACTTTAGCATTTTTTTCCATTTTCATAACATTTATTTTGTTTTTCTTAAGAGATTTTCCGGCTTTCTACCCTTTACACCTCGACCGGATTATAGTACAATAACAACCATATATTACAAAAAATTCCAACTAGAGGTGATTTACTACGAGTATAACACAAATTGATATTATTATACCCTGTTATAATGAGGAAGATGTCTTACAATTATTTTATACAGAAACTCAAAAAATATTAGATACGATTTCTGGTTATTCCTTTCGTTATCTCTTTGTAGATGATGGAAGTCATGATAAAACGATACAGATATTAAAAGAACTCTCACACGCGCATGAAAATGTCTGTTACCTTTCTTTCTCCCGTAATTTTGGAAAAGAAGCTGCCATGTATGCTGGACTCAAGAATACAGATGCAGATTATGTGATTATCATGGATGCAGATTTACAGCACCCTCCTGCTTTAATACCGACTATGATAAAGGAAATAGAAAATGGTCATGACTGCTGTGCGGCGATGCGCACTTCCAGAAAGGGAGAATCCAAAATCCGCAGTGCCTTTTCCCGTACCTTCTATCGCTTGAGTAATCATTTAACCGATATAAAACTGGTACAAGGTGCTGTTGATTTCCGTATCATGTCTCGCCAGATGGTGGAAGCTGTTTTAGAACTCTGTGAAGTTCAGCGCTTTTCCAAAGGCATTTTTGCATGGGTGGGCTTTGATACAAAATGGATTCCATATGAAAATGTAGAACGTCCCCTTGGAAAAACCAAATGGAGCTTTTGGGGTCTATTTAAGTATGCGATTGATGGCATCACTGCTTTTTCTGTCGCTCCCCTTCGTATGGTTTCCGCCATGGGATTTTTTATTTCCTGTTTCGCCTTTTTATATATTATCATCACGATTATACAGACGCTTGCCTTTGGCATTGATGTTCCGGGCTATGTGACCACCTTATGCGCTGTTTTATTTCTGGGCGGAATTATAGAGCTTTCTGTCGGTATTTTGGGTGAATATATCGGACATATTTATATGGAAGCCAAAAATAGACCTATTTTTATTTTAAAAGAAACGAATCTTCCTCTGACAAAATCAGCAAAAGAAAAATATTTGAGTTCTAGAAAGGAGCAATTATGATAGAACTTGTAAAAAAATTTTGCAATCGAGAAACCATTTCCTATTTAATTTTCGGAATACTCACTACGATTGTGAATCAGGTGACTTTTGAAATCTGTAAATTTATGGGCGTAAATTATGTAGTCAGTACCATCATCGCATGGGTTTTAGCTGTTTCCTTTGCCTATATCACCAATAAACTCTTTGTATTTGAGAGCAAAAGCTGGGAAACCTCTTTAATCCTCAAAGAAATCAGCTCCTTCGTCGCCTGTCGGTTATTTTCTGGAGCATGTGATTTAGGATTTATGGTTTTTGCCGTAGAATATATTCACATCAATGATTCCTTAGCAAAATTGTGTTCTAATGTTTTTGTTGTTATTATTAATTATGTATTCAGTAAACTTTTTATTTTTAAGAAAAAAAGTTAAATTAGGAGATAGCTATGAAGATAAAACATAAATTAAAGGGACAGTATATCCTCTATTTACTTTCCTTTCTCATTCCTGTTTGTATTCTTATTATCCTTTATATTTTACGGGGTATTTATCCTTTTGGAAAACAATGTTTTCTAAGAAGTGATATGTATCACCAATACGCTCCTTTTCTGGCAGCTTTTCAGGAAAAATTAAAGACGGGCGGAGATTTGACCTATTCTTGGGATATCGGAATGGGGATCAATTTCACTGCTCTCTATGCTTATTATTTAGCCACACCGATTAACTGGATACTGATTTTATTCTCTCAAAAACACTTGATAGAATTTATGAGTATTTTTATTATTTTTAAAATAGGGCTTTCTGGTTTTACTTTTTCTTATTATCTCTCTCACCATTTAAAAAACAAAAGCCCTTATATTGCAGCTATTTCTATCTTTTATGCCTTATCTTCTTATATCTGCGCTTATAGTTGGAATCTGATGTGGCTGGATTGTATTTGGCTCTTTCCTCTTATTATGCTCGGATTAGAACGATTAATAAAAGAAGAAAAATGTGTTCTTTATTGTATCACTTTAGGACTTTGTATTCTCTCTAACTATTATATTTCTATTATGGTTTGTATTTTCTGTGTGTTATATTTTATAGTAGAGATGATCGCCCAAAAAGATTTTCATGAATGGTGGAAGAAATGTCTGCGTTTTGCACTCTATTCTGCACTCGCAGGAGGGTTTGCCGCATTTTTATTGATACCAGAGTTTTTCGCTCTTCAGTTGACAGTTTCTGGAGATATGAATTTTCCTAAGAACTTAACCCGTTACTTCTCTATCTTAGAAATGTTATCCAGACAGTTGATGTTAGTAGACCCTGCTGTATTTTCCGCTCATGAACCTAATATTTATTCTGGTATTTTTGTATTTTTACTCGTTCCATTGTATGCTTTAAATCCTAAAGTCAATACAAAAGAAAAAATCGGAAAATTTGTATTGTTATTTATATTTTATTTGAGTTTTAATTTAAATATTCCCAATTATATTTGGCATGGCTTTCATTTTCCAAATAGCCTTCCCTGCAGACAGAGTTTTATTTATACATTTTTGGTTCTGACTATGGCATATGAAGGATTTTTGCATGTAAAACGAGCCTCAAATAAAGAGATTTATTCTATCCTCGGAGTTATTATCATCTTATTCTTAATCATTGAGCAGATATTTTCCGGAGATAAATATTCTTATAGTATTGTTTATGTGAGCATTTTATTTCTCTCGCTTTATGGTATCGTGTTGGGATTATATCGAAATCGGACAATCCGATCTATTTTTTGTTGTATCCTATTCTTTTGTGTCACTATACTAGAAGCATTTGTGAACACCAATAAAACCAGTGTAAATACAACAGGAAGAACCTCTTATGTGAGTGATAATGAAACGATTTCCAATATTTTAGAGTATATAGAGGAAAATGATACTTCCTTTTTCCGTGTAGAAAAATTAAAACGCAGGACAAAGAACGACAGTGCTTGGCATCATTATCATGGAGTTTCCTTATTTTCTTCTACTGCAAATGCAGGGTTGAGCAAATTTTTAAGTAATATGGGATGTGAAGAATCCACAAACTCTTATTCCTACTATGGTTCTACTCCTATAACAGAGGGTATGTTATCTGTAAAATATCTATTAAGCAATACGATTATAGCAGATACCCCTCTCAGAGAAATGTTTGTCTATGAGGATTCTATTTATTTATATAAAAATAATAATATCCTCCCATTGGGTTTTTTAGTTCCTAATACATTGGAAGAAGAATGGGTGATGGACAATTCAAACCCATTTTATGTACAAAATAATTATGCAGAACTGACCACTGGTATTTCTCCTATTTTCTCTGCAATGGACTATAATACTTCAGAAAACAGTATGGATATTTATGTAGAAAAAGATCAGAATGTTTATGTTTATATCACATCAGAAGGAGAAGATTTCATCGCTAATTATTATGATGAAAATGGGATAGAATTAGAGGAAATGGAAGCTGCTACTTTTAATGGAGTAAAGCATAAATATATCATGGACTTAGGATATTGTAAAGCTGGAACTACAATCACTCTCTCTGCTACTGGACAAAGTTCTATCCATGCCTATGTTTATGGTTTAAATTTAGACAATTTCAAACGCTATCATGAAATTATGGCAAATCAAGTAATGGAAGGAATTAGTTATGATGATACACACGTCAAAGGGAAAATAACCGCACAAGAAGATATGCTTTTATTTACTTCTATTATTTATGAAAAAGGCTGGACAGCAAAAGTAGACGGAAAAGAGGTAGAGGTTCTTCCATTTAAAGATGCCTTTGTTTCTATTCCTATATCGGCTGGTACACACACGATTGAATTATCTTATACTCCTTATGGATATAGTATAGGTATTTTGATTTCCCTTCTGAGTTTGAGTATTTTTGTAATGATTTGCATCTTTAAAGCTTCTAAATACCGAAAAAAAGGGGAAAAACAAGTGGAAATATTGGAAGAGGAAGAAGTAGAACAAGAAACAGATGAAACAACAGATACTTTATGAGATAAGTATGTTTGCAGAACACTTTTGACTAAAGGTTCGCACGGCAAGAAATTTTCCAACGAAGCCGCGCTCTCGCTCCGTTCCAGACGTAGCGGACACTAAATTCGCAGCCCCTAACAGGACTGCTCATTAAGTGCCAACGTCTTCCAAGGGGCTTCTTTTGGAATAATTTCTTGCCTTAGCTAGTTTATTCGCTATTCTAGAGAAAAAATATATTATTTCTTGTTGGATTTTTTAATTATTTTATAGACTTATATTCCCCTATTTTTACAAATGGTGGGAAATGGGGTATCCCTTTCACTAAAATGAAGTCACTCTTCTCAATTATAGATGTTATCGCACTTTGTGATATTGCCGAGTGTAGATTAAAACAAAATAATATATAAACATTGCTAAATACTCTTTTTACTTGAATTTTTTAATTTTTTTGTAGAATTATTAACAAACTAGCCCCTGTAAGCACCTATTCCAAAAGAAACCCCTTGGAAGACGTTGGTACTTAATAAGCAAACCCGCAAGAAGCGGGATTTGCGAATTTAGTACCACTACGTCTGGAACGGAGCGGGAGCGCGGTTTCGTTGGAATAGGTGCTTACAGGGGCGAACCTTTGTTCAAAAATCTCATACTCTATTTTCTCTTGATTTTCCTACTTGTACATTTTCTATTTTGTGTTATAATGAATCCAATAACATTGTTAAAACAATATCAATCTGAAGGAGATTCACTATGGAGGAAAGAAATTTAACACTATTGACAGATTTATATGAACTGACTATGATGCAAGGCTATTTCAAAAATCAGACAAACGAAACTGTGATTTTTGATGCCTTTTATCGTACAAATCCCAGTGGAAGCGGCTATGCGATTGCAGCGGGTTTAGATCAAGTAATAGATTATATTAAAAATTTACATTTCTCAAAAGAGGATATTTCTTATTTAAAAAGTCTTTCTTTATTTGAAGATGATTTTTTGGAATATCTGTCTGATTTTAAATTCACAGGGAGCATTTATGCTATTCCAGAAGGCACTGTAGTTTTTCCTAGAGAACCATTAGTGAAAGTGATCGCTTCTGCGATGGAAGCTCAATTAGTAGAAACTGCTATTTTAAATATTATCAATCATCAGAGTTTAATCGCTACAAAAGCTTCTCGTGTTGTATATGCAGCGCAGGGAGATGGAGTTATGGAATTTGGTCTGCGCCGTGCTCAAGGACCAGATGCGGGCACTTGGGGAGCTAGAGCCGCTATGATCGGAGGTTGTATTGGCACATCTAATGTACTCGCTGGACAGCTTTTTGATGTGCCTGTAAAGGGAACACATGCACACAGTTGGATCATGAGTTTTCCTGATGAATATACTGCTTTTAAAAAATATGCAGAAATCTATCCAGATACTTGTTTATTATTAGCGGATACTTATGATACTCTAAATTCAGGCGTTCCTAATGCGATTCGAGTATTTACAGAAATGAGAGAAGCCGGTATTCCCCTCACTCTTTATGGAATCCGATTGGATAGTGGAGATCTAGCTTATTTATCAAAAGAAGCTAGAAAGATGTTAGACGAAGCTGGATTTTCAGATGCTGTGATTTCTGCTTCCAGTGATTTAGATGAATACCTAATTGACAGCTTAAAAACACAAGGTGCTGCGATCACTTCTTGGGGAGTTGGTACAAATCTAATCACTTCTAAAGATTGTCCTGCTTTCGGCGGTGTGTATAAATTAGCGGCTATCAAAGATAAACATACCGGAAAATTTATTCCTAAAATTAAACTCTCTGAAAATACAGAAAAAATAACAAATCCCGGAAATAAGACTATTTTCCGATTATATGAAAAAGAAACCGGAAAGATAAAGGCAGATCTGATCGCTCTTGTAGGTGAAACATTTGATAGTAACTATTCCTTGTTGATTTTCGATCCAATTGAAACTTGGAAAAAAACATTATTAAAACCTAATACTTATACGATTAGAGAATTGATGATTCCTATTTTTATAGATGGTAAATGTGTCTATACTTCTCCAAAAGTTATGGATATCCGCAAGTATTGTATGCAAGAATTGGATACTCTTTGGGATGAAACTAGACGTTTGGTAAATCCTCATAGAGTTCATGTGGATTTATCTAATGAACTCTATCAAATAAAGAAACAACTTTTGGATTCTTTTCATCAATCTTAATCCTTATTTTTTATAATTTTTTAGGTGTTTTAGCTTATATGTATTAAGGTTTTAGGTGTTGCTCAGGCAGGAATTATTTTAAAAGACGTTTTTAGAAATATATTAGCTTATCATTTTGTATTTATTATATGTTTTTTAGAACAAGGGCGTGATTTTATTCAAATAATCCCTAGCCTGAGCTTTACTATTTTAAGAAAAGGATCTGCTTTTTAACATTCCTTCTAAATAAAAAACAGAATGATAATTTATTTTTTAAATTTATGATGATAGGATGATATTATGCGATTGGAAACGAATCAACTGACAGAACAACAAAAAAAAGAAATATATGAACTTGTCACTATCTGTAATAAAACAGATCGTTTACATGGCAATGCTTTTTTAGAGCAAGAACTCAATATTTATTCTGATGTTCCTTGCTTTTTTCTCTATTATGATAGTAAAAATTTGGTCAGTTTTTTATCTCTTTTCTTTTCTCATGTAGATGAAGTGGAAATCAGTGCTTATACTCACCCAGACTATCGCAGACAAGGGCACTTTTCCAATTTATTATGTTGTGCATTTTCCTTATTGAAATCTTTTCCTATAAAAAGAATTCTTTTTATGGCAGAACCTCATTGTAATCATACTATAAAAACATTATCTTCTCTTCATGCGAAATATCTATATTCTGATTACTCTATGACATTATTTCGGAATTGTCCTTATATACTTTCTGAATTTGATTTTTCTTTGTCACTGGCTCATGAAGAAGATTTCAAAATTTTAAGTTCTATTCATGCAGAAGCTTTTGGAGTAGAAGAAGATGTTTCAAAAGATTTCCTGCTTGATATTTTCTCTCAAGATTCTGTTCTTTGTTATAAATTTTTATTTAAAAATAATACGATTGGATTCTGTAATGTCCTACAAAATGCTTCTTCTGTTTTTCTTTTTGGAATTTGTATCAGAAAAAGGGTTCAAAATCGAGGATATGGGAAAATTATGATGAAATTTTTATTAAATGATTTACTATTATTAAAAAAATCTATCACTCTTCAGGTGAATAGTCTTAATATACCCGCACTTCATCTATATCAACAGCTCGGTTTCTCTCCTACTATATGCTTTGACTTTTATTCTATAGAAAATAAATGTTTCTAATAAGTTTTTAGATTATGAAGAATACAGATGATATCATTTAAATGTGAGCTATTCACTAACTTTTTTGAACATAATAATAAAAAAAATAAATAATAATAAGTTTAAGTTATCAACATTTTTTTAATAATTGACATTATCTTCTTATTATTATACAATAACAATTAAGGAATTTTATAAAAGGAGGCTATTTTATGGGTAAATTAGATGGCAAAGTTGCTATTATTACTGGTGGAGGCAGAGGTATTGGATATGGAATTTCTACTGCCTTTGCAAAAGAAGGGGCTAATTTAGTTTTGACAGGAAGAACTCTTGCAACATTAGAAAAAGCAAAAGAAGAACTAGAAAAAGCATATGGAATTGAAGTTTTAGTTGTTACAGCAGATGGAGGAAATGAAGAAGCTGTCAATAATGTTATTCAAAAAGCGGTTGAAAAGTTTGGTCGTATTGATACTGTTGTCAATAATGCTCAAGTTTCTAAATCAGGAACTATGTTAGCAGACCATACAAAAGAAGATTTTGATGTAGCAATTTATTCTGGTCTATATGCTACCTTCTTTTATATGAAAGCAGCTTTCCCATATTTAAAAGAGTCAAAAGGTTCTGTGGTTAATTTCGCATCTGGGGCAGGATTATTTGGCAGATTAGGACAATCTTCTTATGCCGCTGCAAAAGAGGGAATTCGTGGAATGTCCAGAGTTGCTGCTGCAGAATGGGGACCATATGGAATTAATGTCAATGTTGTATGTCCACTCGCTATGACAGAGGGATTGGAAAAATGGAAGGAAGAACATCCTGATTTATTTGAAAAGACAATTCAGGGTATTCCTCTTGGACGCTTTGCAGATCCGGAAAAAGATATCGGACGTGTTTGCGTGTTCTTAGCTTCTGATGAGGCTAGCTATGTAACAGGAGAAACTATTACACTTCAAGGCGGCAGCGGATTAAGACCATAAAGTCTTTTTAGAAAAAAAGGGATATTTCTTAATGTTATATTATTAGGAAATATCCTTTTCTATGTTATTGATATCTTTTTTATAAAATAATTTAATATATAAATGTAATAATAATTTACTATAATAATATATTATCATGTAGATAATATTAATATTACTTTAATAAGTATTATCTTATACTTTTTTAATAGTGCTGTAATGGTGTTGTAATAGTGCTATGTGGTAAAATTTTGGACATTTTTAGAAAATTATAGAACACTTAGAAAATAAAGAAAACTCCCGAAAATACTAGACTTTCTGGAGTTTTTAAATCTTTTTGAAATTATTATAAAATTATCTCTTAGAAAATTGAGGCGCACGACGAGCTGCCTTTAAACCATATTTCTTTCTTTCTTTTGCTCTTGGATCTCTTGTTAAGAAACCTGCTTTTTTCAGGGTTGGACGATAATCTCCATCTGCCTGTAATAGAGCTCTAGAAATACCATGTCTAATAGCTCCTGCTTGTCCTGTAAAACCACCGCCATGAACATTAACAAGTACATCAAATTTATCTGAAGTTTCTGTCAATACTAAAGGTTGACGAACAATAACTTTTAAAGTTTCAAGACCAAAATATTCATCCATACTTCTTTTATTAATTGTAACATTTCCCTTACCAGGTACTAAATATACTCTAGCAATACTTTTCTTTCTTCTGCCTGTTCCATAAAATTTTGCACTAGCCACTGTAATTTCCTCCTTCCATTTTCACCTAAAATGTTAATATTTCTGGCTTTTGAGCTTCATGAACATGCTCTGGTCCAGCATATACATGTAACTTTGTAAGCATCTGTCTGCCTAAAGGTCCTTTTGGAAGCATTCCCTTTACAGCAAGTTCCATTACTTTTTCTGGTTTTTTTACAAGTAATTTTCTTAAAGTGATTTCTTTCATACCACCTACATATTCAGAGTGACTATAATAGATTTTCTGATCTAATTTCTTACCTGTCACCTTAATTTTATCTGCGTTAATCACAATTACATGATCACCTGTATCAATATGAGGAGTAAAAATAGGTTTATTCTTTCCTCTTAATATCTTTGCAATTTCAGAAGACAAACGTCCTAATGTATGTCCTGTAGCATCTACTACATACCATTTTCTTTCAACCTTCTCTGTACTGGCCATAAAACTCTTCATCGGTTTCTGCTACTAAAAACATGTACAAATAGATACATGATAGATGAAATAAATCTCACGATACTGCTTCCTCGTGTATACTTCTATAATCATTTTTGATGTACTAATCACAAACTCTTATACACTCCACAGTCATAATTTCCCGACTGAACATCGGTACTTTACCCATTCATACTTATACTATGATAGGCTTCATCTATATTTTAGCTTTTCCTTTCCTAAATTTTATTTTTCTTTACCCTTAATTTTTAGGGCTTTACTACGGAATTTTAGGTGCTTTTGAGTATATTTACTCCCTATTTTTCCTATTCTTAATTACATAAAATTTCAATAATAAAATAACATTTATGATAAAATACTTCTACCGGGGCTTTGGCTTGAGTATTTCATTTCTTATTATTATATAATACATACAGTATAGTATTATATAATATTTATTCATATATGTCAACCATTTTTTCTATAACAAATGCAATAAAAGTAACAGTTCAGACTTTTTATTTCTTATTGCGAAATTCGCTTTTCACAGAATAAAACCATCAACAAACGAGCGAAGGCAAGGAAGTATTCCATAAGAAGCCCCTTGGAAGACGTTGGT
>CANRVK010000059.1 GCA_947643285.1 uncultured Eubacteriaceae bacterium | reverse complement strand
AGACGTTGGTACTTAATGAGCAGTTCCGCGGGGAAGCGGGGCTGCGAATTTAGTATCCGTTACGTCTGGAACGGAGCGAAAGCGCGGCTTCGTTGGAATAGTCCCTCCCCGGAAGCGGAACAGGAACAAGCGAAACAAGAAGAACAAAAGCATGAATCAAAACACGAACCTCTTAAATATAATGAAAGATAAAATTATCCTTTATTTCCTCCTGCCCTTCCACCCATTTTTGAATCTCTTCTAAATAAGAATCAGAAGGAATTTTTAATTTCTCTCGATAAGGCTGCCTCACTCCAATCGGTCGATATCTGATTATTTTATAATGAATATCCTGTTCTTTTACATAAGGTTTTAACGCCTTTCCGACTTTCTCAATCGTTTCTAATATAGAAAAAAGTTCTGGTACAACAACAGTCCGAACCTCATATAATTTTTTTCTTTCCGCCAAAAAGACCAAATTTTTTTGAACATTTTTATTTTCTGCACCAGTTATTTTTTTATGTTCTTCTTCCTCATATGCCTTTACATCTAACATCACAGCATCACATAAATTTAATAATTCTTCATCTTTCCAAAACGCATAGCTTCCATTGCTGTCTAAAAAGGTCGAAAGTTTCCATTTTTTTGCCTCTTTTAATAGCTCCAATAGATAATCTCTTTGTAAAGTACATTCTCCTCCAGAAACAGTAATGCCTCGAATATAAGGGATATTTTTAGAAATAATCTCCATCGTTTCTTTTGCTGTTAAAATACTTGTTCTAGGATCACTTAAATTAGGACAATGATGAATACATTCATCACATTGTACACAATTTTCTGGTCGGAATTTTACTTTTCCATCTACCATAAGAAGCGCTTTTGTTTTACAAAATTCTGTACATGCTCCACAGTGTTCACATTGATGAAGTGTTTCTGGATTATGGCAATATTGGCATGTGAAATTACAGCCTTGCAGGAAAATTACGCTTCTATTTCCCGATCCATCTACACTGCTAAAAGGTAGGATTTTATTAATGATTCCCTTTGTTTCCATATCAGCGCACCTTGCGTTCTAAAATATGCCCATTTTTCGCTGCTCCGAGTCCAAGTGCTGTTGTATCTTGTAACACATTTTTTCCAGAATCTAACTTTTCCATTTCTGAACGCTTCACCAAATATCCTGTAACTCTAATCACATCACTATTTTTCTCATAAAAAGACAAATAGCGAATCTGATTGACAAAAGCACCTTTTATAATATCTAACAAATATTCTGTATTTCTGTTTACGGTTGTATCTATGGGAAAGATATCACCTATTCCAGATGGAAAATATTTATGAAAGCGTTCACAATGTTTTAAATGTTCTAGGAAGTTTTCAGGCTCTTCCCCTATCGGAATTCGACATCCCGGACTAGAGTTTGTATCAGAAGCGAGTCCGACTTGTGCATGTAATAAGAAATGATGTTGTGTTCCTTCACAATATTTATTGTGATGTTTTTGATTAAAATTATCTATCAGTTCCATAATTTCAACCCCTAAATCATCTGCTTCTTTGCAAGATCCAAAGCGACCTTTCTTTCCCTCTTTCTCAAACAGTGTGTTCACACATTCTGCGAGTCCAACTAATCCAAACATTGCTGAAAATCTCTCTCTATGAATAAAACCTTCCTTTGCCAAAAAATTATGTTCAAAAAATCCGCTTTCCTCTACGATAAATCGGATTCTCTCGTCCATATATTCTGCCATAATTTCCATCACATTTGGCAGCACATTTTCTTTAAAATCTTTTATGTTTTCAGCCGCCTTTGCGATATGCCCCAAAATCAAACGAGTTAATGTATAAGATCCTCCTCCTATCAATAATCCATTATAGCAACTCGCAATCGCATACTGTTCTCCTAATTCTTTGGAAAACATTTTGTGATTTGCAAAACTCGGAGAAGCGCAGCTTAAGCACGAATCTATCGCTGCTAATGCAAATTCATCTGGTGTCACTCCCTCTTCATATTTTAAAGTGAGATTGGGAACAGCATTTTGTAATTCTTTTTCTAGTTCTAAAATGATATAACCCGCTTTTGTAGCTTTTGGTCCTATATTAGCATGACAAAAAGAATCTAGTATGGTTCTATCAATATGAAGCAAGAAAAAACGAATCGCTTTTTTTGCTTCTGCTTCTTCTTTTATAAATGGATCTAATAAATAATCAATATTTCCAATATAAACAGGATAATTTGTCACACTGGGCACATGCTTATAAAAAATCAGTAGATAGTGAACTGCCTCCCAAATATCTGTAGGAGCTTGTAACTGTAAAAATTTGCATCCTTCTTTCATAAATTTTTCATAATCTGGCACAATATAACGAGGACGCAGCGGCGCATATCCCTCGCCTAAATCACAGATCTGTTGTTCTTCAAATGGAACAAATAAGCGTTCTTCTAATCCATCTGGATAATCCAATACTTCTAACAAAGAATCCGCTAAATTCGCCATCACCGCCACTTTCTGTTCATGTGTTAAAGTCGGACTTTTCACTGTTTCTAACATTTCTTTACGAGTGTTTTCTAATCTTTCCATTGTTATTTGCCGCATTTTATCTTCATCCTTTCTATTTTTTTATATTTTCATAAGGGAAATCTCTTCCCCTTTCTTGATAGAAAATTCTTTCTTTACTTTCTGCTACTATTATACTACCAAATAATTATGTCTAGATCAATCGACAAATCGTAGTACTCCCTTCTCTCTCTTCTTTTTTCATATATTTTATACCCCTATTCCCTTAAATTCACACCTACAAGAGTATTCTTATCTTTTTTGATAAAAAATAAGACCATCGCAAACTAAAAATTTTTCTATCAAAACTCCTTTTCGCAACAGTCTTATCTTTTATCAATCTTTTATTATATCAATTTATATCATTCTTTATCAATCTATTTAATCTAAATCGTAAATATCGCCATATTTTTCATTAAATGCTTCTTTTGTAGAAGGGACTTTAATTTTTCCTGCAATAATATCTGCTTTTGCCTTCTCTACTGCTGCTTTCATCTCATCTGTGAGATGTTCGCTAGATGAAACAATATCCACTCCTTCGCTGGATAAATTATAAGTCTTCACACCAGATTCCAAAGTATTATTTAATACTGATTCTGCGATATCATAACATGCATTGTCCACTCTCTTCAAAGCAGATGTCAACATATGATTAGGAGCTAATTTACTTTGGTCAGTATCCACACCTATCGCCCAAATATTATTTTCTACACAGCCTTCAATTACGCCTGAACCTGTTCCTCCTGCTGCATGAAAGATAACATCTGCGCCATCTGTAACCATAGAAGTCACAGCAGATTTTCCTGCTGCCGCATCTGCAAAGCTATTTGCATTATATTGTAAAACTTCTGCATCAGGATTTGTATCTTTTACCCCTGCGATATAACCATATCCGAATTGATTCATCACTTCACTTGACATACCTAAAACAAAACCTACTTTATTGCTCTCTGTCGCTAAACCTGCGATCACACCTGCTAAATAAGCAGATTCTGCTTGTTCAAACATAAGACAAGTGACATTTGGCAAATCGGAACAAGAAGTATCATCAATAATCGCAAACTTCTGATCTGGATAATTGGTAGCAGCCTCTCTCATCGCATCTGCCAGCATATAGCCAACACAAATAATTAAATCATATCCCTCATCTACAAAAGTTTCAATATTAGGGGTATAATCAGAATCATTTTTAGATTCCAAATACTTTACGGTCACTTTAAGTTCCTCACCTGCTCTTTGTAACCCTTCCCAAGATGACTGATTAAAAGAACCATCATTCACTCCGCCTACATCTGTTATCATACCGATTTTAATAGTAGAAGGATCTTTTGTAGAAACATCTCCCTGTCCAGAAGTATTCTCTTCTAGTTTACTGGTTTCTTCTTTTGTGGTTTCATTAGAACCTCCGCTATTTCCGCATGAGGTCAACCCTATGATCGCTACTAATAAAAGAGCAATCACTTTAAATAGTTTTGATTTTTTCATAAAACTCCTCCTTTTGTATTTTTAGAAAATTTTTTCCCAAAAACTCCCAAAAATAACATTTTTTCTTTCACATTTTACATAATACTATCGTTCTTTCTATTTGGCAAGTAGAATTTTCCATAAAATTTTGAAACCAAATAATGCAAAAGTAACACAAAAAAATAAGATTCAAGTGATACTCTTTCTTATTCTATCCTCATTCATCACTTAAATCTCATTTTTATCCTTAATTAATAAAATTATTCACAATATTTCTAACTACTTCTAAACACAAATTCTGCTGTTCTTTTGGACATATCTCATACAGATGTTGTAATTCAGAAAACCCTGCTTTTTCCTTTACTTCGCCCACTCTAGAATGTTCCTCTTTTCCTCGAACTAAATAGTCCATACTCAAATTAAATTTATCGCAAATCTTCACCACGCCTGTTAAAGTTGGTGCTTTCTTGCCCCGTTCAATTTCACTGATATACTTTTGTGAATATCCTAATAATTCTCCAAATTCATCTTGTGTCATATGCAAAGAAAGCCTTACTTGCTTTAGCCTTTTTCCAAATTCTTTAATAATTTCTGCCTTTTCGTTTTCCATAATGTCCTCCTTTCTCTATTCGTACATATTCATAAGATATATTTTTTATAAGAATGATAACTTACTATTTGGTATTTTATAGATTCTCATTTAAAGTGTCAAGTGTTTATAAATTCTCATTTGAATTATAAAATTTTCTTCTTTCATGTGTTTCTATATCCGCTAATCTTGTAGGTGCTGGAATATGGCTTTCCTTTGTGACACAATGCTTGATAATCTCTGTAGCAGTTTTTAAATCTATATAATTTCCAACAGAAATAAAAATCGGCTTTACATCTTTTTTTGTTCTCAATACTCTTCCATAAACTTCTCCTTCTATTATAATATCTGTAAAAGCATATTCTTCATTAGAAGGCATTACAAAATCTGTTTCTCCTATTTTATAATAACTTTTCGCTACTCCAATAGAAGGTTTCTGTAAATAAATAGCCGCATGTGTTGCGATTCCCATATGTCTTGGATGTAAATATCCATTTCCATCAAATATATAAATATCTGGATCTATCTGCAGCTTTTTTTTCGCTTCTAAAATAAAAGGCAATTCCCGAAATGCTAAACACCCCGGAATATAAGGGAAACCTACCTCCCCCATAAAATCAACTTTTTCTAATACCTTTAAACTTTCAGCTTCTATTACTACAATACAACATACGGCATATTCTATATCCTCTTTCTTCCAATATGCCAAGTCTACCCCTGCTATTGTTTTAATCTCATCTTTTTCAACTATATTTTTTATCTGAATTTTATCCACTAACTCTTTTTGTATCTGTATGCACTTCTCTTTTTCTAAAATTTCCATAAATTACCCCTTATATTTATTTCTCTATCCTCTTCCCAATATTTTTATAATGAATGGTATAAGTATAACACAATATTCTATCATTTACCAGTCTAACCAGCAAGTTAATTAAAATTCAAAGGTTCGCTACGGCAAAGAGGTATTCCAACGAAGACGCGCTCTCGCTCCGTTCCAGACGTAGCGGTACTAAATTTGCAGCCCCTAACAGGACTGCTCATTAAGTACCAACGTCTTCCAAGGGTCTTCTTTTGGAATACCTCTTTGCCTACGCTGGTTTATAGGCTGCTTTAGAAAAAAAGCATGTTTCATTTATCACAATAGAGTTCCAGTTACATTTAAAAAAATAAATACTACAAAAATATCCTTATTTGCTATTCCATACATAAAAATAAATCTCATTCCTATCCAGTAAAAAATTCTTTCCACAAATCCAGCCTTTTCATTCCTAGAAAAGCCAAAAAAGTAACGGTTTTCCGAAAATATACCCTAGGCAAACCCTTGGAAGACGTTGGTACTTAATGAGCAGTTTCGCAAGAAGCGAAACCGCGAATTTAGTACCACTACGTCTGGAACGGAGCGAGAGCGCGTCTGACAAGGGTATTTTTCGGAAAACCGTGACCCATTTGCCAATCCCTTACCACCGCAACAACAGAAATCCCCAACCAAAACCAAATAAGCCCAACTCATTTGAAAAATTTCACCTTGCAATGCAAAAATTTTTGTGCTATAGTAAAAAAGAAAAAAGGTTCGCGTAATATTCTATTACTAGAACTTTTTTATTTTCTAAACTATATAAACTATAATTTCCTGCTCCTAACTATATTCTATAATCCTTCTCACTCTGCCGACTATCTCATACCAATCTTTTTCATTCCACTATAACCAAAAATGGAATCTTCACTCATTTTGTAAGAATCCTGTAAGAATTACATTGACAGATTTGTAAGAAGAGCCTATTATACTATAATCAAGCTTTAAGGAGGAGTTCTCATGGAAGAATGTATATTAGTAGTAGATGATGATAAAGAAATCGTAAAAGCGATTGCTATTTTATTAGAAAAGGAGGGCTATCAAGTATTAAAAGCTTACGATGGACTTCATGCATTGGAATATGTAATGGAAAAATCCATTCAGCTCATTTTAATTGATGTTATGATGCCGAAGTTAGATGGTCTGTCTGCTATTATGAAGATTCGTGAAAAAAAGAATTTGCCAATTATTATTCTGAGTGCCAAAACAGAAGAAACAGATAAAGTATTAGGTCTATCAGTGGGGGCTGATGATTATATTACAAAACCTTATAATTCTCAGGAATTAATCGCTCGTGTACGCAGTCACTTAAGACGATATACTTCTTTAGGCGATATCCATGCAACTAATACATCTGATGAAATCGTAAATGGAAGATTTTCTTATCATATAGAACAACATGTTTTATATGTAGATGGAGAAGCCGTAAAACTGACTGCTACAGAAACTAAAATTATAGATTTATTTATGCGGAACTTAGGACGCATCTTTCCAGCAGAAGAAATTTATCAACGTGTCTGGGAAGAAGAGGCATTTTCTTGTGAGAATACAGTGATGGTACATATTCGCCGTATTCGAGAAAAAATAGAACTCAATCCAAAAGAGCCAGAATATTTAAAGGTGGTGTGGGGAATTGGATATAAAATGGAAAAAAAGTAAAACTTTTATAAGTTATTTCTCCTTTCTCTTAGGCGTTACATTATTATTCCATAGTGCTTTTGCCATTTTAGGGAGAACAAATGGAGGAATCTATTTAAAGCAAGAACTACAAAATGTATTAGAAAACGATTATCAAAATACAGAAGAATTTAAAAAATTTATCTCTGATAGGCTAAAAAATTTTTTAACCATGGCAATTACTGGTGCTGTTTTTAAAGAAGATGAATATGAAAATTACTATAATGGTATATATGGTGACACTATACATTTTCATCGTAATTACGTTTTTGATAATGAATCAGAAGATGGTCCAAAAAAAGCAAACGCATTTCATCAAATCATACAACATGATAAAAATTTATTATATAGCATTTATTATGATAATAAAATATTATATTCTAATGCTTATGGCTATTCTATGGATGGACCTACAAAACATTTTCCTTCTGGTTATAACTTTTTATTATATTTTGATGGAAATAAAGCAATTATTACGAAAGATGACAAAGAGGAAATTTGGTATATTCCAAAATATCATACTGATGGTACAGACAAAAATACAGAAAAAGTACGAATTTGTATGGCAGTTTCAGAAGTTCCCACTCCTTATGTCATAAAAAACTATTTTAATTCATTCTATACTGATACGAATACCAGCTTTCTTTATCATCTCTATCAAAATGAAAAAGAGATACAAAAATTATACCTCTCCTATCTCATTACTGGCATAGTTGGGATTCTCTTTCTAGTTTTATCTGGGATATTGAGAAGCTATAAAAAAATAGGAGATACTTGGTTTGCTCATTTCTGTCATAAATTTTGGTTAGAATTTAAAATTTTGATTTTCTTATTTTTAATAGGATATACTACCTATCAGATATTTTGTCAAAACCCTGACATTTATTGGATTTTAAAATATGAAAATATTTATGATTATTCTTCTTACTTAGGCAGAGAAATTTGGGCAGGGGTTTTTCAAGTTGAAAACTGCATTTTAACACTTTTTTGGTTTTCTTATTTTATTTGGAATGAACGCAGATACTATAAACCACTTTGGCAGCAAAGTATTATTTATCATTCTTTAAAAAATTCATCTCAAAGTTTTCCGTTCATCCAAAAAGTATCACGGCAATACAAGATTATATTTTGGTCAGAGTTTTTTCTTGCTGTCTGTGTTGCTACTATTTTTCTTATTTTTGGTATAAAAACATATACTCCTACATTTTTATACCTTGGCGTTGGAATTTTATTCATGCTTTTAGGTTTCATTATCATCGTTCGTTATATCTTCACAAAGCATCAAATGATGTTATTACATGATGTAAATTCCCTTATGAATCAAATTTCTTCCATTCATAGTGGAAATTTGACAACTCCTCTTTCTGAGCCAGAAAATATAGAATTTTCAGAAGCAGTACAGGACTTAAACGATATTCAATATGGTATGGAAGTCGCTCTCAAAGAACAGATGCAAAGTGAACAGTTAAAAGTGGAGCTTGTTTCTAATGTATCCCATGATATTAAAACTCCACTCACTTCTATCATCAGTTATGTAGACCTTTTAAAACAAGAAAACCTTCCGGAAAACTTAAAAGATTATGTAAAAATATTAGATGATAAAGCACAGCGGCTAAATGAAATGGTACAAGATGTATTTGACATCAGTAAAGCCGCATCTGGACAATTAAGCGTTCACTTAGAACAATTAGATTTTGGAAAATTATTAGAACAGACATTAGCAGATATGCAGGAAACAATCGCTTTAAGCTCTCTTTCCATAAAAATAGATATCCCTCCTGTTCCCATCTATATTTTAGCAGATGGACAGCGTTTATATCGCGTTTTTCAAAATTTAATTCAAAACGCCCTGCAATATTCCCTAGAAAGTTCTAGAATATATATCAACTTAAAATCAGACGGAACTTTTGCAACTGTTAGTATCAAAAATACTTCTAAATCAGAAATTGATGAAAATATCAATTATATAGAACGTTTTGTCCGAGGCGATAACAGCCGCAGTGATGGAGGCAGCGGTTTAGGTCTATCAATCGCCCAAAGTTTTACACAAGCCTGCAATGGAAAATTTTCTGTGGAAACCATCGCTGACCTCTTTGTAGTCACAGTAGAATTTCCACAAATAAGAAGTGCTTCACAAGCTATAGAAGCATAATATTTCAGCGAATAATTCCTTTCATTGATATAGCAATACTCAGATGTTGGATAGTTCGTAGAGCAACAAACAAATACAAGTAAACAAAAAGTCTTTCTCAATCCTTAAAAGGCTATAACAATAACAGTTATAGTCTTTTTTATGCGCAGACTCGTGCAGATGAAATATACCGCTAGTACGGCACATAGGTCGCGCGGCGAGTAGAGAAAGTCTTCCCTACTCGATTGTAATAATTACTATATAAAAAACATGGGCGGAACTGACCAGCACCACCAAAAGACAAAAACTGACCAAGCATAACCGCTCCATAAGAAAAAGATTAGACAAAGCAACGGAGGATTTTTCATATGTTATTACAATTTAATAATTTAACAATTAGAAATGCAACTGGTGAAGACGCAGATTTATTATCATCATGGTGGAATGATGGAAAAATTATGGCACATGAAGGTTTTCCAAATGGAACTGGTGAAACAGCAGGTGAAATTGCTGAAAATCTCAAAAAGGACACAGATGAAAACAGACGTTTGATTATCGAACTTGATAAAAAACCTATTGGTGAAATGAATTATAGTAGAAAAAATGAAGATACTGTCGAAATCGGAATTAAGATTTGTGATTTTTTAGAGCATAATAAGGAGTATGGAAAAATACTTTTAAGTATGCTTATCTTTTCATTGTTTAAAGACATGGGATACAAAAAAATAATTCTTGATACAAATGCAAATAACAAAAAAGCTCAACATGTTTATGAAGAACTTGGTTTTACGAAATTACGAGTCAGAGAAAATTCATGGAAAAATCAGCTTGGTGAGTTGCAGTCAACCATTGACTATGAAATGTATCAGAAGGATTTTGTGAATTTTGCGAAATAAAAGTATTGTAAATTAATAACTTTTTCTATTTTATATACCTTTTCCAATATACTATAAATCTAAAATATTAATTAAAATTACTATATAATCCCCCTATTACAAATTCAAAAATTTCACATTCATAGAAAAAACAACAAACTAACTAAGACAAAAAGCAATTCCAAAAGAAGCCCCTTGGAAGACGTCGGCACTTAATAAGCAAACCCGCAAGAAGCGGGATTTGCGAATTTAGTACCGCTACGTCTGGAACGGAGCGAAAGCGCGGCTTCGTTGGAATGCTTTTTGTCTTAGTGAAACCTTTAGCAAAAATGTACTCAAAACAATTATAACAAAACTTTTTTGAACTTCCAAAATAATTATCTTCTATATGGCTGTTTTAAAATAACCTTTATTGTATACTTTAACCACTCTATCTGTTCTTCTGATAAACCATCTAATTTTAATATTGGAGATTTATCTAATCCCACAAGATAATCTAAACTTGTATCCAATATTCTTACTAATTCTACAGCTTTATCTAAAGGAGGGGATAAAGTATTACTTTCATAACGATAAATTGTACTTTTTGTTACTCCAATTTTCCTTCCTAATTCCGTTTGTGAAAGCTTTTTCTTCTTTCTTAATTTTTTTAGACGTAATCCAAAATCATATTGCTCTATTTCATCCATGCGCCATTCTTCTTTCCTCCAAATTTATCCGCTTCTTTTGTAATGCTTCGGATTTATTTATTATATTACCTTACTATAATATACCTTTTACGCCTATTTTATCAATATTTATATACATATTAGCGCTTATTTAGAATTATCTTATTTTATATTTTTATTATGAACAACTCAGCCATAAAATAACAAGAAAAAATTATAATCAATAAAAACTAAAAAAAGGCTACTGCAAAAGCAGTAAGCCCTCTTTGTTAATCCCAGTTAATAGCTTCATGAGGTATTGTTGGACTTTTGTCAGCTTTTGCCTCTGCTATTGCCTGTAATTCATCTTCTGTTGGTTCATCTTCTGGAACAAACCGAACAAGAACTTTATATATAGTTTCAATGTCTTTTTCTGGTATTAAATCTATAAGATATTTTATGGTTTCTCTACTCATCTTACAACCTCCTTAAAGCCCTTTATATGCTTGACCTCTTGGTTTTATATGATTTATTGTTATTATATCATTTTCAAGTGTAAATAACACTCTTAAATCTCCAATTCTTAAACGATATTCATTTTCAAACCCTTTTAATTTCGTGATGTCCCCCAATGGCAATTTTTCAATTCCTTCTTTTAACCTTTTCTTTGTAGCACTATCACACGAATTTATATATTTTATAGCTTTCTTTTTGTATTCTATCTGCAATCTTCATTTTCTCCCTTTTCCCTTTTTGGGTATTAACCTTTGATTCCTTAAACTAATTCTTCTTCATATAAGTATCAACCGTATCCATCAACCATTTTATCTGATTTTCTTCTAAATTTTTCAGTTTTATTGTCGGAATATCATCCATTCCCACTAAATGATCTAATGTAGTGTTCAACACTTGTGCTAATAAAACTGCCTTATTTAAGGTTGGCATCAAATTATTATTTTCATAACGATAAATTGTACTTTTCGTTACTCCTATCTTTTTAGCTAATGCAGATTGAGATAGTTTTTTGTTTTCTCTTAAACTTCTCAATCTAGAACTAAAGACATTCTTTTCCTTCATATTTTATTATTCCTTCTTCTACTTTTATCAAATCAATTTTATAGGCACATTCTCTATTATTAATAGTATAATAAACAAGGATAAAAATGTCAATATGATTTCTCAATCCCTTGAATTTTCTTTATTTTTTAATAATATATGTATTTATACTTTGTAAATTTAGATATTGTTATCACTCTTTTTGCCCTTATCTGTTCTTATTTAAGTATTATTCCTTTTATTATCTCACTTTTTCTTTCTATCAAATAAAAAAACCAAATTCTCTTTCTATCTATATCCTATTTCTTATCTCGCTCCCTCTATTTTGATAAAATACACGAAATTCCTTTTTTCAAACGCTTTAATCCATCTTTTAATACTTCCCGTGGGCAGGCGATATTCATCCGAAGGAAGTGACTGCCATTTCCTCCATATTGATTTCCAGCAGAAAGATAAAGTCCTGTTGTTTCTCGAAGAATTTTAGACAGTTCTATCGCATTTTCAAAAATATGACTGCAGTCTATCCATAAAAGATAAGTAGCCTCTGAAGGAACAAGTTTTAATTCTGGAAGTTCCTCTTTTAGAAAATCATTTACATATTTTTTATTTTCTTGTATATATTCTCTCAACTCATCTAACCAATCTGCTCCTTCACGAAAAGCGGCAACTGCTGCTTCTATCGCAAACGCATTTGGCTCTGCGACTTCATCTGTATTGAGAGCGCGATTTACCTTATGACGTAGTGTTTCATTCGGAATGATAACCGCTGCCGTCTGTAACCCTGCTATATTAAACGCCTTTGTCGGAGCAATACAAGTAATACTGTTTTCTTTACACTTTTCAGAAACAGATGCAAAAGGAATATAATCATGCTCTGGAATAGTCAAATCACAATGTATTTCATCTGAAATAACGAGTACATGATGCTTCCAGCATAATTCTCCTATTCTTTCTAATGTTTCCCTCTCCCATATCTTCCCGATAGGATTGTGAGGATTGCACAGAATCATCATCGTTGTTTGAGGTTCAGCCAATTTTTCTTCTAATTCTTTAAAATCTATATGATAAACCTCTCCATCATAAGATAATGGACTTTCTAAAACATGTCTGCCATTATTTATAATAGAATTAAAAAAAATATTATAGACCGGCGTCTGTATTAATACATTTTCTCCCACAGTAGTCAATTTACGAACTGTGCTAGAAATCGCAGGAACTACTCCCGTACAGAATATCAGCCATTCCTTCTGTATCTGGAAATCATG
>CANRVK010000058.1 GCA_947643285.1 uncultured Eubacteriaceae bacterium | reverse complement strand
GCGAATTTAGTGTCCGCTACGTCTGGAACGGAGCGAAAGCGCGGTTTCGTTGGAATAGTGGCTTGCCGTAGCGTCCCTTTGATATTAAAGTAATCTTCTAAAAAACCTGATAGACTTTTTTATCATTTCTTTTTATAATAATAATAGTATTCATAATAACTAAAAACTCACATTCAATCTTTATAAAACATATTAACCAAACATTTTCTTATTTCAACAACAAAGGAGATTTTTATTATGCCACCTTTACATTTATTAATAAAGCCATCTTCTGGTATGTGTAACTTACAGTGCCATTATTGTTTTTACCATGATATCACAGAAAAACGTACCCAAAATTTTTATGGATTTATGTCAGAAGAAACCCTAGAACAGATTGTAAAAAAATCCCTTTCCTATGCGGAAATCTCTTGTACTTTCGCCTTTCAAGGAGGAGAACCTACTTTAATCGGTCTGCCATTTTATTATCATCTCATAGACCTAGTAAAAAAATATAATATCAACAACTTAAAAATCCATTATGCGATTCAAACAAATGGATATCATTTAGAAGAAGAATGGGCGGAGTTTTTTGCAAAATATCATTTCTTAGTAGGGATTTCTTTAGATGGAACAATTCACACCCATGATACTTTTCGCAGAACCCCTTCTAATAAAGGAACTTTTTCAGAAATTATGCAGACTATCGCTCTTTTTCAAAAACATCAAGTGGATTTTAATATCCTAACGGTAGTCAATAAAAAGACTGCCCATGCTGTATCAAAACTCTATAAATTCTATCAAAAAAATGGATTTTCTTTCCTTCAATTTATTCCATGTCTAGATCCTCTCGACGTGGAAGCCGGAAAGCAAGAATATTCTCTCACCCCTAATCTATATGGAAAATTTTTATGTGAATTATTTGACCTCTGGTATGAAGATTATTTACATGGAAAGAACATCTTTATTCGGCAATTTGAAAATTATATCGCTCTTCTTCTTTATCATTCTGCAGAATCTTGTGATATGAATGGGGTATGTAGTATTCAAAATGTAATAGAAGCCGATGGTGAAGTATATCCCTGTGATTTTTTTGTATTAGATGAATATAAATTAGGCAATTTAAACACCATCGACTTTGCTATCATTAATCAGAAAAGAAAGGAACTTCAATTTATAGAACATTCCTTTCAAAAAGATGAAGCTTGCAAGAAATGTCGATATCATTCCATCTGTAGAGGAGGATGTGCCAGATATCGCACTATGTCCGGCGGATATGCCGAACGAAATTATTTTTGCGAATCCTACCAAATGTTTTTTGACCATTGTTTAGATCGCTTATTAAAAATCGCTCAATTTATTTCTAACGCTCCAAAATAATATAACTATCAAAAGTCCCTTAATTTAGCGATAACCATTTGGATTCTGTGACTGCCATCTCCACGAATCCTCACACATTTCATCTAACTTTCTTTCCGCTTTCCAGCCAAGTTCTTTTTCTGCAAGGGAAGCATCTGCATAACAGGTAGCGATATCTCCTGCCCTTCTAGGCTTAATCACATAGGGGATATCCTTACCACACGCCTTAGAAAATGCCTTTATTACGTCTAATACACTGTACCCTTGTCCTGTCCCTAAATTATAAGTTCTAACTTTTGGTTCTTCTTCTAACTTCTTTAATGCTTTTACATGCCCGATTGCTAAATCCACAACATGAATATAATCTCTCACTCCTGTTCCATCAGGCGTGTCATAATCATTTCCAAAGACACCTACTTCTTTTAACTTTCCGACTGCTACCTGTGTAATATAAGGAGTCAAATTATTTGGAATTCCTTTTGGATCTTCTCCGATCAATCCACTCTTATGTGCTCCGATAGGATTAAAATAACGGAGTAAAATAATATTCCATTCTGGATCTGCCACATAAAAATCTCGGAAAATATCCTCTAACATCAATTTTGTTCTTCCATAGGGATTCGTTACAGATAATGGGAAATCTTCTCTAATTGGCACAGTTTTAGGACTTCCATAAACCGTTGCAGAAGAACTGAATACTAACTTCTTCACTCCATACTTTCTCATCACATCACATAAAACTAACGTTCCAGTAATATTATTATAATAATATTCCAAAGGCTTTTGCACAGATTCTCCCACTGCCTTTAAGCCTGCAAAATGAATGACAGATTCAATCTCTTCTTTCTCAAAAACTTCTTCTACTGCTTTTCTATCCAATAAATCAGCTTGATAGAAAGTCAATTCCTTGCCTGTAATCTTTTTCACACGTTCTAAAGCTTCCTCACAAGAATTGCATAAATTATCAATTACAACCACTTCTTTTCCCGCATTTAAAAGTTCTACACAAGTATGACTTCCAATATAACCTGCTCCACCAGTAACAAGAACTGCCATATTCATTTCCTCCATTTTTTATTTTTATTTATCCCCTGCCTAAAAGACAGAGGATTATGATATTGATAGTCAAATCGGATATTCGCAATCCGCTTCGCTACTTGCTCATAACCTCATAGCTGCTATCGCAGCTTTTCCGTGGGAGTCTGCACTCCCACGGAAACAAGGAAGTCCCAACCCACCGCTTTCGCCTTGGCGGCTTAGAAGCGGGGGACTTCCTTGATGAGGTTAAATTAATGACAATGCTTCTTCATCTCCCACTAAAGTAACATCATTATGTAACTGTAGGATAGATGCTGGCACAAATGGAGTGATAGGACCGAAAAACGCTTTCTTTATAATCTCTGCTTTATCTTTTCCAGAAGCGATAATTAAAATTTTCTTCGCTTTCATAATTGTCTTAATTCCCATAGTATAAGCCTGCTTTGGCACATCTTCTTCACTCGCGAAAAATCTAGCATTTGCATCAATCGTGCTCTTTGTTAAATTTACACAATGTGTTTCTTTTGGAAAAGTTTCTTCTGGTTCATTAAATCCAATATGTCCATTATGCCCAATTCCTAATAACTGTAAATCAACTCCGCCCAAGCTATTGATCACTTCTTCATATCTAGCACATTCCTTTTCTCCATCTGCTTCCATTCCATTTGGAATATTAATATTTTCTGGTTTTATATTAATGTGGTCAAAAAAATTATGATGCATGAAATAATCATAACTTTGATCATTACTCTTCTCTAATCCCTTATACTCATCTAAGTTACAAGAAACCACTTGAGAAAAATCTATATCTCCTTTTTTATACCATTCAATCAACTGCTTATAAGTTCCAATCGGAGAAGAACCTGTTGCCAGCCCTAATACACTTTCTGGTTTTAAAACCACCTGTGAAAAAATAATGCTCGCTGCCTTTTTGCTCATCTCATCATAATTCTTTGTTTTATAAATTCTCATTTTAGCTCCTTTCTGTCTACACCTGAGACAACCCAATTATTATTTATAGCGTGATACAATCCCTTCCATCTCTTTCCATTTATTTTCCATATCTGCCACTAAACTCAGTTGCGTTCTAGCTCTATCCAGATTATGATTATCTCTGTGGATTTTAAAATAAGTATCTCCACTCAGAAAGTCGGTCAAGAATCGCATACCACATTCTAACGTCATCAATTTTGCTCCCATAGGAAGCATTTTGATTTCTTCTTCTGTTAAACTGTTATTACAGCCTTCCAGAAATCCTTTTATATAAATTTCAAACAACGGGAGAGAAAGTGATACCTTTGATAAGTCCACTTCATCTTCCTTAGCTGTATTAGCGCCGAAACGAATAGAATCTCCAAAATCGTTTATGGATAGACCTGGCATCACAGTATCTAAATCAATCACACAAATCCCCTCTCTTGTTTCATCATCAATCATAATATTATTCAACTTAGTATCATTATGAGTGACTCGAAGAGGTAATTTTCCTTCTTTCAGCATATCTATGGCAATACTCATCTCTTTTTCCCGTTCCATAATAAATTGAATCTCTTTCTCTGCCATGCTTCTTCTGCCACAGATATCTTCCTTTAACGCCTTCTTAAAAGCTTCCATACGAACAGGTGTATTATGAAAATCTGGAATAGTTTCATGTAATTTTTCTGCCGGATATTCAGAAAGTAGAAACTGGAAACGTCCAAATGCCTTCGCTGTTTCATAAAAATCTTCTGGTTTTTCTACCACATCATAACAGGAAGCATCCTCTATATACAAATATGCTCTCCAGTAAGAACCTATACTATCCATAAAATATGATTTTCCATCTTTTGTACAAATTACAGTTAAAGTTTCCCTGTCAGGATTACCATTTTCTTCTTCTATCTTCTTGCGCAAGAAAGTTGTCACTCCTATGATATTTTCCATCACTCCTTGTATATCAGTAAAAATATCACTATTCATACGCTGTAAAATATATTTTATGGTTTTCTCTCCATCTTGACAAATGAGTAAAAATGTATCATTGATATGCCCGCTTCCAAAACGCTTATAGTCCATCAATCTTCCTTTAAAATCTATCGCTTCTATCGCTTCTTTTATTTTATCACATTTCATGGTCATTTGCTATCTTTCCTTCCATAATTTTTCAGGATATACACCTTTCTCCTTTAATCCTTGTATCGCCTGAACCACCATTTGCTTATCTTCTTTATAAGTCACTCCATACCAGCGATCCTTAGAACTTAAAACCGTAACTTCTGCCCTATTCTCTTTTAATAAATCATCTACAACAGAAGGCAGAAAATATTCACATTTTAAAGGATTACTTCCTAATTCTTTATCCAAAAAAACTCCAAAACGTTTTTCTAATTCCCCTAAAATACTATTCGTAAATCCCCACATATTCATAGAAACAATCGTTTGTTCTGGAAGCCCTACCCATGTCTTTCCATCATCTTCTGTATATTCTGCCCCATTTTCATGCTTTTCAATCCTCGTTCTCTCATGAATCCCTAATAATCTTTGTTTTTCATCAATCGTACAAATTCCCCTCGCCACATGTCCATTTTCTGTCAAAGTATTATACAACTGATATCCAATCATTCCATATTGATACTTTTCATTATCTTCTATATGAGAAAGCCATTCATAAATCTTTTTAAAAGCGTCCCTTCCATAATAATCATCTGCATTAATCACAGCAAAAGAACCTTCAATCATCGGTTTACAGCTTAAAATAGCATGTCCTGTCCCCCACGGTTTCACACGCCCTTCTGGAATAGGATAACCTTTTGGCAGATTATAGATATCTTGATACACATATTCTACCTGCATTTGCTTTGAAATCCGCTTTCCAATTCTTTCCTTAAAATCATTTTCAATCTCTTTTTTAATCACAAAAATGACCTTCTCAAACCCTGCATATATAGCATCATAAATAGAAAAATCAATAATTAAATTACCATAGCAATCCACAGGGTCCATCTGCTTTAATCCCCCATATCTGCTTCCCATTCCTGCTGCCATAATCACTAAAACTGGTTTCCTCTCCATAACATTCTCCTTATCTAAATTTTTCCTACTTCTTTTTATTATAAAAAACTTTTCTCTAAATTGCTATAGTTAATTACTATAAAAATAACTTTATTTATAATCACCCTTCACAATTTAACCAAAGGGTCGCTCCAGCAAGGAATGTTCCAACGAAGCCGCGCTCCCGCTCCGTTCCAGACGTAGCGGTACTAAATTCGCAAATCCCGCTTCTTGCGGGTTTGCTCATTAAGTACCAACGTCTTCCAAGGGGCTTCTTTTGGAATCATTCCTTGCCTCCGCTCGTTTATTGGCTGTTCTAGAAAAATTTAGTCAAAACTATAGAAAAACCATTTTTTATAAAAACTACACAAATATTATCCATAAATTTTACAATCACCTATTATAAACTGTCACTAATCCCCTATTTCTTATATAACAGCCACCATTTCACATCTCAATCTTATCCATACTATAAAACTAGCACAGGAAGTCCTCTATTCCAAAAGAAGCCCCTTGGAAGACGTTGGTACTTAATGAGCAAACCCGCAGGGAAGCGGGATTTGCGAATTTAGTACCGCTACGTCTGGAACGGAGCGAGAGCGCGGCTTCGTTGGAATAGAGGACTTCCTGTGCGAACCTTTGTCAATACACACAAAAGGCATACCGCTAACATCTGCGATATGCCCTTTGTTATACCTCATTTGTTTTCCGTTTCTAGAAACTCTCTTCTTGAAAACATAATGATTTATCTTTTTATTCTTCTATTAATTCCACTTTTCCTACTCTATCTAATTTCCAGATTTCATTTACATATTCTTGAATCGTTCTGTCAGATGAGAATTTTCCACATTTTGCAGTATTCAACATTGCCATTCTCGCCCATCTTGTTTCATCACGATAAGCCTTTTCTACTTCTTTTTGTGCTTCTGCATAAGATCTGAAATCTTTTAAGCTAAAATAGGTATCTGCTCTATCACTCTGTTTTGTATTCAATAAGGAATCATAGATCTCACGGAATAGTTCTGGATTTTCTGGAGCATAGTAACCATTAATTAATTGCATCAATACCTTTCGGATATCTTGATCACTATTAAAGATTTCCATAGGATTATAGCCGCCTTCATTTTCATATTTAATAACCTCATCAGAACTTAAACCGAAAATAAATGCGTTTTCTTTTCCCACTTCTTCTACGATCTCCACATTCGCACCATCCATAGTTCCAATTGTAACAGCTCCATTTAACATAAATTTCATATTACCTGTTCCAGAAGCTTCTTTACTAGCGGTGGAAATCTGCTCACTCACATCTGCTGCTGCAAAAATGATTTCTGCATTAGAAACACGGTAGTTTTCAATAAATACTACTTTCAGCTTGCCATCGATAGATTTATCATTATTGATCACCTTTGCCACATTATTGATCAACTTAATCGTGAGTTTTGCTCTTCTATATCCTGCTGCTGCTTTTGCTCCTAAAATAAATGTTCTCGGATAAAATTCCATATCAGGATTTTCTTTAATCTGATTATATAAATGCATCACATGTAAAATATTCAATAACTGACGTTTATACTCATGCAGACGTTTTACTTGCACATCAAAAATAGAACGTGGATCTACTTCAATACCATTGTGTTCTTTGATATATTTTGCCAAGCGAACTTTATTTTGATATTTAATCTGCATAAATTCTCTCTGGCATTTCTCATCATCTACATAAACAGATAATTTATCCATCTGTGATAAATCTGTAATCCATTCATTTCCTATCTTAGATGTCACCCAATCTGCGAGTAATGGATTCGCATGATATAAGAAACGTCTTTGTGTAATACCATTTGTTTTGCTATTGAATTTCTCTGGCATCATCTGATAGAAATCTCTCAAAGTTTCTTTTTTCAGGATTTCTGTATGAAGTCTGGCAACACCATTTACAGAGAAACCTCCTACAATCGCCAAATGTCCCATTTTCACCTGACCATCATAAATAATCGCCATACTCTTTATCTTATCTGGCTGATTCGGATATTTTGCCTGTATTTCTAAAATAAATCTGCGGTTAATTTCTTCTACGATCTGATAAATTCTAGGCAATAGACGAGAGAATAATTCAATCGGCCATTTTTCCAGTGCTTCTGCCATAATGGTATGATTGGTATAAGCACATGTCTTAGTTGTAATATCCCATGCTTCTGTCCAGCTAAGTCCTTCTTCGTCCATTAAAATACGCATTAATTCTGGAATCGTCACAGTTGGGTGAGTATCATTTAATTGGAATACCACTTTTTCATGTAATTTATGGATATCACTATGTTTATCTTTATATTTCTTAATAGCTGTTTGAATACTAGCGGAAATAAAGAAATATTGTTGTTTTAGACGAAGTTCTTTTCCTGCATAATGATTATCGTTTGGATATAATACCTCTACAATCGTCTTTGCTAAATTTTCTTGCTCTACAGCAGTATGATAATCTCCTTTATCAAAAGAAGCTAAATTAAAACGCTGTATTGGCTGTGCATCCCAAATACGAAGTGTATTGATGACATTGTTTCCATATCCAACAATAGGAAGGTCATAAGGAATCGCTTGTACTACTTGATAGCCTTCTTGTACAAACATTTCTCTTCCATTTTCATCTTTTTTCACTACTACATAACCACCAAATTTCACTTCTGTAGCATATTCATCACGGCGGATTTCAAATGGATTTCCATTTTTCAACCAATCATCTGGAACTTCTTTTTGATAACCATCTTCTATTTTTTGCATAAAGAGTCCATAACGATAACGAATACCACAGCCATAAGCGGAATATCCTAATGTAGCTAAAGAATCTAAAAAGCAAGCTGCTAATCTTCCTAAACCACCATTTCCTAATGCAGGATCAAGTTCTTGGTCTTCTATTATATTCAAATCACATCCTAATTCCTGTAATGCTTCTTTCACACCTTCATAAAAGGTCAAATTGATTAAATTATTTCCTAATGCACGTCCCATTAAAAATTCCATGGATAGATAATAAACAGTCTTAGGATCTTGTTTTTCATATTCTTTTTGTGTTGCAATCCATGCATCAATAATAGCATCTTTTACGGCAAAGCAAACAGCTTGAAAAATCTGCTGAGATGTCGCATCCTCCATTGTTCTGCGATATAATGTCTTCACATTATAAACTACACTTCTTTTAAAAAATTCCTTATCAAATTTACGGCTCAATTTTTTTCCTCCTTATCATATTCCCTGTGGTCTTTTTTAAACCACAGGTATTTTCATAATTTATAGATTAAAGCACCTTGGCAACTCCTAATATCGTATTCTCTCCATTGATATCCCATTCTTTTACATAACCATTCTTTTGACCAATGAAGATCTGTTCTGCCAATACAACTGCTTTAATTTCATTTTCATGGACTTTTAAAATTTCTGCCAGCTTTTCATTGTTATCTTGATATACATAGATACGGTCAACGACTTCAAATCCAGCTTCTTTTCTCATAGTCTGTATTTTACTGATCAATTCTCTCACAAAGCCCTCTTCAATCAACTCTTTCGTCAATTTTGTATCTAAAATAACCGTTACTCCTCTATCACTATTAGAAATATAGTCCTTCTTCTGTGCTGCTTCAATTAATAAATCTTCTTTTTCTAATACTTCTTCCTTGCCATCTAAAGTCACAGTAAGGTTTCCTTTTTCATTGATTTCATCCATCGCCTTATTTCCATCTAAATTCGTCAATAATTCTTTTAAGGCATTTATTTGTTTCCCGAATCTCTTTCCTAAAGTTCTAAGCTGTGGTTTAAAGCTATAAGAAGTGAAACTTCTCACATCATCGGTGAATACTACTGATTTTACATTTAATTCTTCTTCTATAATCTTAGTATAGAAATTAGAAAGCGCTTCTTTTGTATCATCTATTTTCACATACATAGTCTGAATTGGCTGTCTATTTTTAATATTTGCGGTATTTCTGCAGGCGCGTCCCAATACTACAATTTCTAATACCTTTTCCATATCTGCTTCTAATTCCCTATCTATCCATTCTTTTTTCGCGATTGGGAAATCACATAAATGAATACTTTCTGGCGCACTCTTATCGATGCTGACTACTAAATTCTGATAAATTTCTTCTGTCATAAATGGAATCATAGGCGCTCCTGCTTTTGAAATCGTGACAAGTGCAGTATAAAGGGTCATATAGGCATTCACTTTATCCTGTTCCATTCCCTTTGCCCAGAAACGTTCTCTGCAGCGTCTTACATACCAGTTACTCATTTCATCTACAAACTCCTGAAGCGCTCTGGCTGCTTCTGGGATTTTATAATTTTCTAAATTCGTGTCCACTTCTTGTACCACAGTGTTCAATTTAGAGAGCAGCCATTTATCCATAACGGTGAGCTTATCATATTCTAAGTGATATTTTGTAGCATCAAAATTATCGATATTAGCATATGTCACAAAAAATACATAGGTATTCCATAATGTTCCCATAAATTTTCGCTGTCCTTCTGTCACAGCATTATCATGAAAACGATTTGGCAGCCATGGTGCGCTGTTTGTATAGAAATACCAGCGGATCGCATCTGCTCCATGTTTTTCCAACGCCTTAAAAGGATCTACCGCATTTCCTTTTGATTTTGACATTTTTTGTCCATTTTCATCTTGTACATGTCCTAAAACAATCACATTTTTATAAGGCGCTTTATTAAATAATAATGTTGACTCTGCTAACAGAGAATAAAACCAACCTCTTGTCTGATCCACCGCTTCAGAGATAAAATCAGCAGGAAATTGCTGTTCAAATTTATCTTTATTTTCAAATGGATAATGATGTTGTGCATATGGCATCGCACCAGAATCGAACCAACAGTCAATTACTTCTGGTACTCTCTTCATTAGCTTACCGCATTTTGGACATTTAATCAAGACTTCATCGATAAATGGGCGATGAAGTTCTATATTTTCTGGACAATTATCTGACATACTCTTTAATTCTTCAATGCTTCCGACTGCATGTTGATGTCCGCACTCACATTCCCATATATTTAAAGGTGTTCCCCAATACCGATTTCTGCTGATGCCCCAATCCTGAACATTTTCCAGCCAATCACCAAAACGCCCTTTCCCAATGCTCTCTGGAATCCAATGAATCGTATTATTGTTGCGGATTAAATCTTCTTTTACCGCTGTCATTTTGATAAACCAAGTATCTCTCGCATAGTAGATAAGAGGAGTGTCACAGCGCCAGCAGTGTGGATAACTATGTTCAAATACAGGAGCAGAGAATAATAATCCACGCATTTCTAAGTCTTTTAAAATTTCTTTATCCGCTTTTTTACAAAAAGTTCCTGCCCAAGGAGTTTCTTTTGTCATTTCTCCTTTGCCATCTACTAGCTGCACAAATGGAAGATCATATTTTCTGCCCACGTTCGCATCATCTTCACCAAATGCTGGAGCGATATGAACAACTCCTGTACCATCACTCAGTGTTACATAATTATCACAAGTCACATAATAAGCCTTTTTCTGTGGTGTCACAAATGGAAAGAGAGGTTCATATTCTTTATATTCTAAATCTTTCCCTACAAACTTCTCTAAAACACTATAATTTCCCTCTCCTAATACGGAATCACAAAGTGCTTCTGCTAAATAATAAATATTCTCTTCATTTTTTACTTTTACATAGGTTTCATTAGGATTTACACACAATGCCACATTAGAGGGAAGTGTCCAAGGAGTCGTTGTCCATGCCAAAATATATTCCTCTTGTCCTTTTACTTTAAACTTTGCGATAGCAGAGCGTTCTTTGACGTCTTTATAACCCTGTGCTACCTCATGACTGGACAATGGCGTACCACAGCGTGGGCAATATGGCACAATTTTAAATCCCTTATATAACAATTTCTTCTCCCAAATCTGTTTTAATGCCCACCACTCCGATTCAATAAAATCATTTTCATAAGTGACATATGGATCATCCATATCCGCCCAAAATCCGACTGTATCAGAAAAATCTTCCCACATTCCTTTATATTTCCAGACACTTTCTTTACAGTGAGAAATAAATGGATCTAATCCATATGCTTCTATTTGTTCTTTCCCATCTAGTCCCAGCATTTTCTCCACTTCCAGCTCTACAGGGAGTCCATGTGTATCCCAGCCTGCCTTTCTGGGAACTAAATATCCTTTCATGGTGCGGTATCTCGGAATCATATCTTTAATAACACGAGTCAGTACATGACCAATATGTGGCTTTCCATTTGCAGTTGGAGGTCCATCATAAAAAGTATAGACTTCCCCCTCTTTTCTATTTTCCATGCTCTTTCTAAAAACATCTTTTTCTTTCCAGAACTTTTGTACATTCTTTTCTCTCTCTACAAAATTCAAATCTGTAGATACCTTATCGTACATATTCAATTCCTCCTTAATTTTGATCTTATTAGATTACATTTTTTTCTAAAACAAGCTGTCAAGCATCATCATTTACAAATTTAAACCTCATTTCTATTCTCTCGTTATTAAGAGAAAAAACCTCCGCCCATAAACAGGGCGAAGGTCTTGCATCGCTATACCACCTATTCAACATACGATTATATGAGTTCCCTATAACGTGGGAAAAACGTCAATGCTTACTCTACTTCAGCAAAGCAACTCCAGAGTGATTTTCAGATATCTTATACTCACATCGGTTCTCACCATCTCCGACTCTCTGTAGCTTTTTCAGAAATCTTACTCTCTCTATCCATGTTTTTAAATTTGTAATTCGTTTCGCATCGTATTGTTATTATAAAAGTTCCTTTTTCTGTTGTCAAGAGGGGACTTAAATTTCTATCTCTTCTTTTCTCTATTTCTATTTATTCTTTAAATGCCTCTTCCACATTCTGTACAGATTTATAGATTGCATTTGCATCTTCTATAATTACTTCATATATTTTATCCGAAGTTTTCGCTAATACCCCCATCTGGTCTGCTACAACATGAAAACCCTGACCACTATTCCCTGCACGTCCTGCTTCAATTGCTGCATTTAAAGAAAGAATTGACTGCTTCTTAGATATCCCTTCCAAATTCTTTGCCTTTGATGTAATACTCTTTGTTCTATTACTTATTGTTTCAATTTCTTGTTCTAAAACAGCTATCTTCATTTCATTCTTCTGCATCGCATAACGTAAATTTACAAGTGTGTTTACAAGCTGTTTCATCATTTCTGCAGCCGCACGAATCGATGCTTCAGAGCGAATCGGCACTTTTCTCAATGCCTCAATATATTCATCTTCCGGAATTCCCAATTCCCTTGCAGTCGCTTTGAACCTTTCTATATCTGGTTCTTTCGCAAGTACTTGTCCTCCTATCGCATTTCCATATTGAATTCCATTAATTATAATCGGTTCAGCAAAATCCATCAATCCTGCATGACAAAAATAAGCATCTTTTCCCTCTCTAGAACACTTCGCACATCTCTCATCACCTATTTCAGATTTTCTTGTATATTTCATACAAAAATCCGTAAAATTGCTTGGCTTTGTAATAAATTCCCCCTCCATATCCACTGTAATTGCTGCCATTCCAGTTGCTAGTGCAAACATATCTTGCATCTTTTGCAAATCTTCCAGCTTAATAATATCTAATAACTCCAAAATTCATCTTCCTTTCCTTTTTTATACTTCTTATACATTCATAACGCTGATTTTGATATACTCTTAATTTTAAAATCTGACCATTCCCACGCTCTAATCCTATATAGATAAACTGAAAGAAATAAGATGTGAAGAGAACACGTTGATCAAAGGTTCGCTAAGGCAAGGAATATTCCAACGAAGCCGCGCTCTCGCTCCGTTCCAGACGTAACGGACACTAAATT
>CANRVK010000057.1 GCA_947643285.1 uncultured Eubacteriaceae bacterium | reverse complement strand
CCATAACATCTCTTGCAGGTAGCAATTCTCTCTCATTTGACGTTAAAATCTGACAACAAACACAATCCATTTCCTGTATTTTTTTATAAAAATATACAGATGATTCTAAGCCAAAAGCCTTTGCTATCATGTAAGATAAAATCTCAGCCTTGATCTCTTCTATTGTTTCACGCTTAACTAAATAAATCGCCCCGTTATCCTGAACAAAACACTTTGCTCTTGTACCTTTACTTGTTAGTTCTCCTGTATATAGATCATCTGTAAGAACTACTTCTGCATCCTTTCCTGTTAAGGCTACATTTTGTATTCTCTTTGAAAAACGATTACTGTATAAATTGACTTCTTCCCAAGTCTTATGTGATCCAACCTCCGATATCCAATAACAATCACGAAAACTCAATCCATGAGAAACAATACATATGCTTACTGCATCCTGACTATCCACTCCACAAGCTGTCACTATCTCCTTATGAAATACTCTTGAAGTCAATAACTGCCTTGAAGCACAAAAACAAACCACTGCGTCATAATCTACAACCCTTTGTTGCATCGATAATGGCAATAACTCTTCATTTAATACTCGTACTATACGCTTCTGTGGTGTAAAATATAATACTGCATTATTCTTATACTTCAATGCATATGTCAATGTTGTGTTTCTTTTTGTACTCATTCCATCTATCAAGGGCATCTTCATCTGATACCCCTCCAACCTCCTCTCTTATACATCGCATCATATACTCCAATATCTCAGCCTTCGCACGCTCCCGTTCTATGGCTAAAAATAAACCTGATGTATCCCCCATTTCATTTAAACATTCCATCATCTGCTCATGAATTTGTCTATTTATATCATCTGTCACTGTATTCATATTCTCTCCCACCTTCTTCTATAAAAAATACTAGATAATCGCAAAACTCTAAACCATATAAATACTAACCTTTCTGAGAATCTCTTTTACCTATCTTCTCACTTAAATTCCATGCCTCATCATAATATTCACTTTTTCAAAAGTAGAACAGCCAACCAACCAGCGGAGGCAAGGAAGTATTCCATAAGAAACCCCTTGGAAGACGTTGGCACTTAATGAGCAAACCCGCAAGAAGCGGGGGTGCGAATTTAGTGTCCGCTACGTCTGGAACGGAGCGAAAGCGCGGTTTCGGTGGAATACTTCCTTGCCGGAGCGTCCCCTTTTTAACTTTCACAATCACCTAATAAAAACTATAATATCTCTTTATACTTAAAAACATACAATCCATTTACATTATTATAACATAATGTATATTATAGTGAAAGCCTTTTAAAATGATTTCTATTTCCACAATATGAAAAGACAGATAGCTCTGTACTATCTGCCTTTTTTAATCATTTTTTTATTATTATCTACTATAAAAATTCCCACTTTACCATATAGAAGCATTTTGCTTCCTATAAGTATCATTATCCTTTTGACTTAACTCACTTTCTACTTGAGCGAGCTGCTTTTTTAATTCCTTTATTCTTCCTTCATTTTCAGAAGCTGC
The DNA here is from genome assembly GCA_947643285.1 of uncultured Eubacteriaceae bacterium. Taxonomy (GTDB): domain Bacteria; phylum Bacillota; class Clostridia; order Lachnospirales; family Lachnospiraceae; genus MGBC136627. The sequence goes on along the minus strand of CANRVK010000057.1, from coordinate 11,825 downwards.
CTTTATCTCTTGTTCTAATTGTTTCTTTTTCTCTTTCAACTTTTGAATTTCTCGGTCAACTTTATCTGTGCTCGTAGTACATTCCTCTGACTCATTATTAGAACTAGGATCTTTTACTTTCTGCTGCCCTCTATCCTTTTCTTTTAACATCTCATTTTTTTTATTGGAATTATGATATAAAATCTTACCCTTTCCATTCTCGTCCTTTGTCAGTTGATATAGTCCATTAAATTCTTCCCCTGCCTGCTCTTTACTATAAGAAACAGCAATATCTTCTTCCTTTTGACTATTTATATCCCTTTCCTCTTTTGACTTTTGCACTTCAAGAAACTCCATTTTATAATTATTATAATCACCATGAATCTTCACCGACATCATTTAGCCCTCCTTTAAATTTTTATTAGAATAATAGCTTATCTCTATCACTCTTTTCTTTTATCGGTTTATTATTGTCGGTCTTTCATTCCTTTGCTGTGAAATGTCTTTTGGCTGCTGTGGAATGACAAGTAAAATGCTCAAAACAAATGTTTTATCTTGAATTTCATAACTCATAGTTCCATTATATTTTTCCGCAACTGCTTTTATATTGGATAACCCTATTCCCATTCCACTAACTTTCTTTCCATCAAAACTATTCTTTATCTCCATTAAAATAAAGTCCCCCTGTATATATCCTGATAATTCAATATATCTCTTTCCATTTCCATATATCTTTCTACACGCATGAAGACTATTATCCAATGCATTAGATAAAATAATGCAAAAATCTATATCATTTATAGAACAAGAAACTGGCAATACGAAAGAACACAATACCTCTATTCCCTCACTTTTCGCGATCCCCAATTTATTTTCAATTAAAATATCCAGTGTAGGATTATTGGTATGACATAGAAAAGACATCTCTATCCTTCTATTATCCATATCATAAATATAGTTTAATGCCTGCTTCATCTTATTATGTTCTAAAAGCCCTTTTATCACCGTGATATGATTTTTTATATCATGACGAAACGATGTTGTTTTTTCATACCTATCCTTAGCCTCATCAACATATTGATGTAACAATGTTGCTTCCCTTTGAAGTAATGATAATTTTGTATTCAACTGAAAACTTTCCATCAATTTTCTATAGCTATATATCATACAAAATAAACTCAATATTCCCAAAATCTGTATTATCAACATTCTATAATGATTGATATTTCTTATATCTCCACCTTCTCCTATTACCACAATATTTCCATAAACAGCAGAATTAATATACTCATCTACCAGAAAAATCATCAAAATAGGAATCAGAATCATAAGCATATACTTACTCTTCTCTGTTTCATCAAACCGCAGATATTTATCTATCACATAATAACAAAAAATAGAAATCAACAATGACATGCCATCTCCCATAACCATAAAAACTATCCCCATAACTTGTGTCTGAAATGGAAATAACAGCAAAAATAAAATTCCCGATATGGAATTAAAAATTCCAAAGCAAAGCTGCATCACTTCAATAGTTACTATCGCATACAAAACAACCAATATATTCTTAAACTTATAAATAAAAATCCCCCAAATAATCAACATAAAACCATAGACAAAAAATGGCACTATTCCATCAGAAGGAAAAAGTACCAACATAAAATTTCCAATCATAATAAAAGCTATATCATGATATAATTTCGTTTTTTTATTGATAAATTTTGAAAAAAAATAAAATCCTATTATTAACTCCAGACTACTTATGATATAACTATATCCTGTTGAAAATAAAACTAAATATTCCATCATATAAACTGCTCCTCATTTAAACTTTGGCACTTGTAGCAATCTTATTTCAACCTTTACACTCTCTCATATACTGCAAAATAACATTTGAAAACTCCTTACTGCGCAAACGTGAAACAGGTATCATCTCTTCTCCTTCCAAATACGCCATTCCATTTTTATAACTCTTTAAATATTTTAAATTAATTAAATAACTTCTATGACATTTATAAAAACGCCCATCTAATTTCTTTTCTAAATTTTCCATTCTATCATAATAATCCATAACTTCTTTTGATCTCAGATGTAAATAAATCTTTCTATTAATTATTTCACAAAAAATAATATCATCAAAAGAAATAATCCTGCACTCATTTCCCTTCTGAATGAATAAATTATTTCCAGAAGAACTTCGTATAGAACAAAATAAACGCTCCATAGTTTTTTGAAAATGTGCCTCTTCTATTGGCTTTATCAAATAATCATATGCCTGTACCTCAAAAGATTGAAATACCATTTCCTGTAAAATTGTGATAAATATTAAAAATCCCCTATAATTCTGCTCCCGCAATACCTTCGCCGTCGCCATGCCATCTATTTCTTTCATTTGAATATCCAGAAACACAATATCTATTGTCTTCTTATATTTTAAAAGTTCTCTGCCACTCAAAAATTTTAAAATTGTTATTTCTATCTTTTTATTACGAAAAAATTTAGATACCATTTTTGCTATCTCATCTAACATATATTTCTCATCATCACAAATCGCTATATAAATCACTATATCACCTTTTTATCCCTTTGCTGAATCTATTTTATTAAAAAACCCCCATGAATTATTTTCATTATAACATTACATTTTTCCTTTTACCACCATATAAAAAGTCTGAATAGTAACATTTTTTGCAAAAATCTTTTGGATTCTTTTTATGAATAAATAAGATTTCAGGAAATTCTTTTTTCACAGATTAGAACCATCAACAACCTAGCGGAGGCAAGGAAGTATTCCATAAGAAACCCCTTGGAAGACGTCGGCACTTAATAAGCAAACCCGCAAGAAGCGGGATTTGCGAATTTAGTGTCCGCTACGTCTGGAACGGAGCGAAAGCGCGGTTTCGGTGGAATACTTCCTTGCCGGAGCGTCCCCTTTGACATTAAACCTAAACCCTCGCATTTCTTTGTCTATTTATTGACTTTCCTGTCGAAAATATGTTATACTTTTATCACTTCATCTATTTCTTTCAATTTTAAACTCGATTTTTATTATTTTTCTAAAAGTCTTTTTTTTATAATATCTATAAATAAAGTTCTATTCTAATTTAAAAGGAGGTTTCTATATGAGAATTGTATCTGGTGAAAATCCAAACGTAAAAAGAAAGTTTATCCGAAATATCTCCATCTCTGTTTTTGGTATTCTTCTTTTTCTTATTTTAGCATTTAACTCCATCTACACTATCAAAGAACAAGAACAAGCGGTTCTCATCACTCTCGGAGTGGCAAAACCAGTCACTACTTCTGGACTGCATTTTAAAATACCATTTATTCAAAATGTAAAAAAAGTGAATACCACCATTCAAGGCTTTTCGCTTGGCTATGATTCTTCTACTAATTTAAACGAAGAAAGCGATTCTTTAATGATCACTTCTGACTATAACTTTGTTAATGTAGACTTTTTTGTTGAATACAGAATCGTTGATCCTGTAAAAGCACTTTTCGCTTCCGAAAACCCTGTTGTTATTCTAAAAAATATCTCCCAAAGCTGTATCCGCACGGTAATCGCTTCTTATGATGTAGACAGCGTGCTCACAACTGGAAAAAATGAGATTCAGTCACTGATTAAGGAGAAAATTATAGCAACTTTAAATATTCACGATATCGGTATCCAATTAGTCAATATCACAATACAAGACTCTGAACCACCTACTGCTGAAGTGATGGAAGCCTTTAAAGCGGTGGAAACGGCAAAACAGGGAAAAGAAACAGCTATCAACAATGCCAATAAATACAGAAATGAAAAGTTACCCGAAGCAGCCGCAAATGTGGATAAAATTTTACAGGAAGCCGCTGTTGTCAAAGAGCAGCGTATCAATGAAGCGAACGGACAGGTCGCTCGATTTAATGCTATGTATGAAGAATATGTAAAAAATCCTCTTATTACCAAACAGCGTATGTTTTATGAAACAATGGAAAATGTCCTCCCTTCTTTAAAAGTCATTATCAATGGAAGTGACGTTTCGATTGATACTATTCTTCCCTTAGAGAGTTTTTTCAGCACAAATAATACAGATAACAACACATTCAATATTTCACCAGATGAGGAGGGATTGGAATGATAAAAAAAATTGTTATTGGCATCGCCAGTTTTCTTGTAGTCATTTGCCTTTTGTCTTCTATTGTAATCACACAAGAAAATGAATATAAATTGATCCGTGAATTTGGTAAAGTCAGTTCTGTGATCACTGAACCCGGAATCAGCTTTAAAATTCCATTTATTCAGACAGCAGATACCCTTCCAAAGGAAATTCTCATCTATGATTTAGCGGCTTCTGATGTCATTACCAAAGATAAAAAAACAATGATTTCAGACAGTTATGTACTCTGGCGCATTGATGATCCTCTCAAATTCGCACAGACCTTAAATTCCTCGATTAGAAATGCAGAAAACAGAATTGATACGGTAGTCTATAATGCGATTAAAAATGTGATCAGCAGTCTATCTCAAAATGATGTTATCAGCGGAAGAGATGAGCAACTCACTTCAGCGATTATGCAAAATGTCGGAGATACTATGAAACAATATGGCATCAACCTTCTCACAGTAGAAACCAAACAGCTCGATCTCCCATCGGATAATAAAGCTGCGGTATATGAGAGAATGATATCGGAACGTGATAAAATCGCCGCTACTTATATTGCAGAAGGAAATTCAGAAGCTCAGATTATCCGCAATACAACAGACAAAGAAATTTCTATCAGCCTCTCCTCCGCACAAGCAGAAGCAGAAAAAATTAAGGCAGAAGGAGAAGCAGAATATATGAGAATCCTCTCTTCTGCCTATGCTGACCAATCCAGAGCTGAATTTTATTCCTTTGTTCGTGCCCTAGATGCCGCAAAATCCTCTTTAACTGGCGGAAATAAAACACTCATTTTGCCGGGAGATTCTCCTATCGCACAAATATTTTTAGGCAAATAAAACATATACAAAAAAGCCCTTTTTAGATATTTCACCTGTCTGCTTGACAAGTGACATATCAATTCAGGGCTTTTTTGTTTAATAATCATCTCTTTTATCTTCCGGAATATAACGTATAAAAATATGATTAAAAATATATGCACAAACAAATGCGATTAATCCAAATCCAAAGAACATAGCTAGAGCAAAAAATAAATAAATCCCGATTCCTCCCCCTATTAATATCAAAAGCAGCAGCAATGTCCATGGCATATGCTTCATAGCAATAATAAAAGCATTTTTTACTGTCTGCTTTATGGGATTCTCAAACTGAGCCTGCAGAGGGAAAATATAAATACAAGCACATGTGACCACTAAAGTAACACCTATCATAAAAGATAACAATAATCTGCTATAAGCAGATGTCTGATTCATAAAAAAATAAATATCTGTTCCTAGAACAGAATAAACTAATATTATCCCTATCCACATAATTGTAGACTGCTTGAAATTGATTTTAAAGGATTTCCAAAAATCTCGCCAAATATAGCCTTCCCTATCCCTCACTACCTTCATCATCACACAGATCATAGCCGTTGTAGAAGCCCCTATTGTCACAATAGGCAAACTAAATACTAACCAGATAATATTTAACCACAATACATCTACCATCTTCCCCATAAACCGGAAAAATGGATTATCCATATTAAATAATCTTCCCACTTTTTATTCTCCTTTGTTATTTCCTATCTATCTTCTACGTCCAATTATAACGAAATATATAGAAAAAATCAAATCCTTCCCCATACTTTATGAAAATTTCATTTTTTCCTTTATTTTTTTCTTGTTTGTTAGCAGATTTATGTTACAATTAACTTTATTAACATTTTACTTTTTCATAAACTAAGGAGGTACTATCATGTCATGGAAAGAATCTGTGAAATCGGAATGGCAGAAATTGAAAGAAATTCCCAATTTTAAGAAAAAAATGGAATATATCTGGGATTACTATCGTTTTTTTATTATAGGAGCACTTTTCATTCTTCTGCTAGGCTATCCATTATCCGTTTCCATTTATCATAAAATAAATTTTAAAGAGGTTTTTTACTGTGCTATATTCAATAATCCAATCGAAGACCCACAATATACAGAACTAATAGATAGCTTTTCCGATTATTATCATCTCAATCCAGAAACTCAATATATCACAATAAATGATAGTTTTAGTTATAGTGGATATCTGGTTACAAAAGCAGATTATCGTTCCATGCAAAAAATAAGCTCTATCATATCCTCTAAAACACTGGATTGTATGATCGGAAATGATGATATCATCAGTCAATATGCCACTGATAATGCTCTATATGATTTAGAAACTATCCTCCCTCCTAATATCTATCATACCATTTCCGATGCCCTCTGTTGGTATTCCCCTGCTTCTGGAGGAGAAGAACGTCCCTATACCATCGATCTATCCATGAGCACAAAAAAAGACTTATTTTATACCGATTCTCCTCGCCTTGGCATCATCATTAATTCACAGCATACAGACGCAGCGATAGCATTTATCCGCTATCTGTTCGGTCTTTAAAAATCCCAACTTTTGTGCAGTTTTAAGAGAAGCAATATTCTCAGGCTGCACAAAACAACAGATTTCTCCTGAAAATTCCAATTCTTCTTTCAAAAATTTTAACACAGCACACCCTGCCTCATAAGCATATCCCATTCTCCTTCTGCTTTTTTCAATCCAATACCCCAGCTCTAAATCATTCCTTCCCCTTCTATTATGTTCCTCCACACCAATTTTTCCAATCAATTTTCCTGTCTTTTTCTCTATAATACTAAAAAACCCAAACTCATAAAAAGCATATTGATTCTTCCGATATTCCCTAATAAATACCCTTTCCTCTTCCAAACATCTCCTCCTTCTTTCCATCACCTGAAAAATATCCTCCTCCTTTTGCATCTCAAAAAACTCTTCCGCATCCTCTTCTATCATCTCTCGTATCCACAGACGCTGTGTTTCTTGTATCTGCACAGGAAGATCATGAAAACGGCAATACACCCTCTCCACATAAGAAACAGATAATTCCTCTAAGCTCTTTGTAATATAACTGATTCCAGAAAGAAATTCCCCCTCCCTCTCATATCCTAACACAGCAATCCCCCTTAAAAGAGCCTCTCTTCCTGTCATACTATCATTTACCACCAATACCATTTCCTCTACGAAAAAAAACTGCTGCAAACTATCCTCTTGCAACAGTTTCCATCCTCTTTCCTTTCCATAAACTCTCACATCAATCCCCTGCTTTTCAAATACTCCCTTCAATTCCAAAATTTCTTTTTCTTCTTCTTTTGTACATTCCAAAATAAAAACCAAACTCTTCCACATTTTAACACTTCTCTGGTTCTTTATACTCTACTCCAAATGTTTCCACCGTCACCTTACTCATCACCTGTGCCTTCTTCGGTCTGTCCATATAATCTGTTGGCGTTTCCGCTATCTTATTCACCACATCCATTCCCTCTATCACCTTTCCAAACGCCGCATATTCTCCATCTAAATGCGGCGAATCCTTATGCATGATAAAAAACTGAGAACCAGCAGAATCAGGCATATATGACCTCGCCATAGAAAGCACTCCCTCTGTATGTTTTAACTCATTCAAAAACCCGTTACTAGAAAATTCCCCTTTTATTTCATATCCCGGTCCTCCCATTCCACTTCCCTCTGGGCAGCCTCCTTGTATCATAAACCCTTGAATTACCCTATGAAAAATAAGACCATCATAAAAATTTTTTTGAACAAGACTAATAAAATTATTCACAGTATTCGGAGCAATTTTCGGATATAATTCCGCCTTTATTACATCTCCATTTTCCATTTCAAATGTCACAATCGGATTATCCATAATTCCATTCCTCTCTTTCTCTTTCCTTTTTTCCCACTATTATACAATTAAAAAAACATAGTTTCAAGGACTATTCCTTTTTCTATAAAACAAACATATAAATCCTTATATCCTCAACACCACTATAAATATCCCTTCATAGTCATCTTTGTTTGTTCTCCCATCTTTTCGCTCACTAATTCAAATAAATTTTCCTTTGTTATAAACAAATTTTTAGGATTTTTTCCGATAATTAAATACTGGTTCTTATCATCTAAAGAAATGTACTTTCTTGTATCATCATCTAACAAAATATCTGCATTATCAATAACAATCAATTTTCCCTCTGTCGTACTTATAATATTCTTGATGTTCTTCTGATAATCTAAATAATTCAAACAAAGAATCTTTGGATTCACAGCCATACATTCCTTGATAAAAGAAAAAATTGCTGTTTTTCCTGTACCAGAATCTCCTGTCAATATCGTTATATTATTTGTGAAAATAAAATCTACTATGAACGAAGTATGAACCATTGAAAAATGATCCATAACCATAGGTCTACTCTTCATTGTTCCACCACTCCTTTAATTCTTCATAATCGCAAATTACTTGTTTATCAGTTTTAGTCTGGACAACAACTTTATCCATATCAAACGGAATCAAAGCATAATTACTATATACATTCCCATTCTCAAAACCATATAAAACTTCTAATGCATTATTTCCACATTCCTTAAGACAAAATACTTTATTTGGATAATAAAGCACATTTAATACTGTTTTACATCCTGATGAAATCATATCAATATTTAATATAACATCATCAAATCTTGATTGTATCTTATATTTGCTAATTAACTTCGATTCATCAATTTTTTCTATAATCTTTGCAGCCCTTTCATCCAAACTTAATACCGTATTCTGATTAAAAAACACATCATTCAATTCAACATATTCCATATTCTGAGGTATATCCGTTTTATCTTTATAAATTGTTATCACAATATCACCTCCAATCCCGCTTTCCTAAACTGTTCTTTCAAACAAGTTCCTTCATATATACTTTTCATTTTATCATATAATGATAATCTATTGTAGTCTAATCCACATATATCATCATCCATGCGACTTTCCCATTCACAACATGATTTTATCCAACACTCTCCAATATTACCTTTTGATATCTCAAAACCAGTATTCCTTGTTAATTCAAATAAAAGTTTTGCTACTAGCTGTTCTATATTATGTTCTTTTATATGCTTATCATATTCTATAATTTCTTAAATATCCTTATAATCGAATTGTCCAGTTTCAATAGAATACACAAGTTTTTCTCTTGCTTCTATAGCACTTGCTCTCTTTTTTAAAAATTCATCTTTTGAAGCATATATCCACTTTATTAAATCATGAAATTCCAACAAAATATATTCAAAACAAATAATATCTAATAAAATAATATTGTCTTTCTTATCTGCGTATTTTTTTAATAGTTTTTGCTCCATTACTACCTGAAAATTATCAAATGAATTATCACATACAATAATATATTTATTCTTTGTATCTTCCAATATTTTTACAACTTTGACTAACTCGCTATTATTCTTTTTGCTTTCTACCACAACGTCGGGATATAACTGTTTCATAACACAAGTCCAAAATATGTAACTTGCTTTTCCCTTTCTGTCTTCAATCCATAAAAATGTTTTAGACAATATCAATTCACCTCTCTCCAAATCTCATCTAATCTTCTCAAATCCTTTTGCTTCCCCTAAAACAATTTTTAGAACTTTCATATAAAACTTTCTACATTTACAGAACAGCCAACAAAGTAACATATGAGAAAAAAATATCCCCAGACAGCCCCTTGGAAGACGTTGGTACTAAATTCGCAGTTTCGCAAGAAGCGAAACTGCGAATTTAGTACCGCTACGTCTGGAACGGAGCGAGAGCGCGGCTGACTGGGGATATTTTTTCTCATATGTGACCCATTCATCACCCCTTTCCCCCTAACAAAAAATCATTCTTCTAATTTCTATACTTCTAATTTCATATCCCCCACCTCCCCCCCCCTCTCCTTCTCATAACACCACTCCATCTCTTATAAAACACCATCACACCTTACAACTAAAAAAAACCCACAATAAAAAGTGGGCTTTTTCTATACTTCTAAAATTTTCTATATTCTAAAATTCTATCTCATCCGTTCACTAATTTCATCACATTTAACTTCACGCCCGGACCCATTGTAGAAGTGAGTGTTACACTCCTTAAATACTGTCCCTTTACTGCGCTAGGTTTTGCTTTATTAATTGCATCAACGAGAGTTTGGAAGTTGTCCGCTAATTGTTCTTCTGTAAAAGAAGCTTTTCCAATCGGCACATGGATAATATTTGTTTTATCTAATCTATATTCAATTTTACCAGCTTTAATATCATTTACAGCTTTTGTAACATCCATAGTAACAGTTCCTGCTTTCGGGTTTGGCATCAAACCTTTTGGTCCGAGTACACGACCTAAACGTCCAACAATACCCATCATATCAGGTGTAGCAACTACTACATCAAATTCAAACCATCCTTCATTTTGAATCTTTGGTATTAATTCTTCTCCACCCACATATTCTGCACCTGCTGCCTCTGCTTCTGCAACTTTATCGCCTTTTGCGAACACTAAAACTCTCACTTTTTTTCCTGTTCCATGAGGCAATACAACTGCTCCACGAACCTGCTGATCTGCATGACGTCCATCGCAGCCTGTTCTGATATGTGCTTCTATGGTTTCATCAAATTTCGCACCTGCTGTTTTCTTTACTAATGAAATTGCTTCTGCTGTATCATAAAGAGTAGCACGATCTACTAACTTAGCAGCTTCTGCATATCTTTTTCCTGTTTTCATTTTTAACCTCCTAGTGGTATTCTATCGGGCTTTGCCCTCCCACATTTCTATTTTCTCCTGATTAGAAAAAAACTATCATTTTTTCATTATTCTTCTACTGTGATTCCCATACTTCTTGCTGTACCGGCGATCATGCTCATCGCTGCTTCTAAACTAGCTGCATTCAAATCCGGCATCTTTATTTCTGCGATTTTTTGTAAATCTGCTTTGGAAATCTTAGCAACTTTTGTTTTATTTGGAGTCGCAGATCCAGATTGAATCTTGCAATATTTCTTTAATAAAACTGCTGCTGGAGGAGTTTTTGTGATAAAAGTAAAACTTCTATCTGCGTAGATAGTGATAACAACAGGAATGATCATTCCATCCTGATCTGCTGTTTTCGCATTGAACTCCTTTGTGAACTGAACAATATTCACACCATGCGGTCCAAGAGCTGAACCAACTGGTGGTGCTGGTGTTGCCTTTCCAGCAGGAATTTGTAATTTAACATATCCAGTAACTTTTTTAGCCATTTTAAGACCTCCTATTTATTTCAATCCACTCGCGGTAGCTTAGAAGCGAAATATTTCACGTAAATTGCCTCATGTCAGTAATGCATACCTCTTTCACTTCTCCTACTACTGCTGTTAAGATTCATTTTAACAATTATCCTCCTCCACCTAACAAAAAGGAGAACTCTTTGTTATTTATTAAATTTTTTTCACTTCTGTGAAATTTAATTCTACCGGCGTTTCCCGACCGAACATATCGACAGTGATAGTAAGACTCTGTTTTCCTAAATTAATCGCTTTGATAATGCCCACTGTATCCTGCCAAGCGCCTGAAACTACTGTGATGCTGTCACCGACTTCAAAATCTACTACCATTTCACTGACAGACTTAATTCCCAGTGATTCCATTTCGACTTCTGTGAGATGAACAGGCTTTGATCCCGGTCCTACAAATCCAGTTACGCCTCTAGTATTCCGAACAACATACCAGGTATCGTCATTCATCACCATATTGATCAGCACATATCCTGGAAACATTTTCTTCTGTACTTGCTTCTTAGCCCCATTTTTCATTTCCACGACATCTTGCATGGGAACTATCACTTC
>CANRVK010000056.1 GCA_947643285.1 uncultured Eubacteriaceae bacterium | reverse complement strand
ATGACTAAATCAATTTCATGGCTATAAATTAAATCCATCAGATTCGGAGAATCTTGCTCTAATTTATTGATTTGAATCGCGTCTACTCCATGTTCTTTTAAATAAACAGCCGTTCCTCTAGTAGCATAAACGGTATAACCCAAATCTTCAAATCGTTTTCCAACGGAAACTGCCTCTTGTTTCGATTCGTCATTCACCGTTAATATCATTTTTTTATGTTTTGGAAGATTCACGCCTGATCCTAAAAAGGCTTTATATAACGCCTCATGAAATTCCTTTGCGATTCCTAAACATTCTCCTGTAGATTTCATTTCTGGTCCTAAGCTGATATCTGCACCTCTTAATTTTTCAAAAGAAAATACCGGCATTTTAATTGCGATATAATCTGCTTTCTTTTGAAGACCCGGTTCATATCCTAATTCTTTAATAGTTTTTCCTATAATCACTTTTGTGGCAAGTTTTACAATCGGGATTCCTGTTACTTTACTGATATAAGGAACAGTACGGCTGGAACGAGGATTCACTTCTATCACATAAACATCATCTTGACACACGATAAATTGAATATTAATTAATCCTTTTACATGTAAAGAACGCGCCAGCTTTTCTGTATATTCTTCAATCGTTTCTATCGCTTTTTGGCTGATACTCTGTGCAGGATATACGGAAATACTATCGCCAGAATGAATCCCTGCTCTTTCAATATGCTCCATGATTCCGGGAATTAAAATATCTGTTCCATCACATACTGCATCCACTTCAATTTCTTTTCCCACTAAATATTTATCCACTAAGATAGGGTGTTCTTGTGCGATTCGATTGATGATTCCGATAAACTCTGTGATATCTTCATCAGAAATCGCGATTCTCATTCCTTGTCCGCCTAATACATAAGAAGGGCGCACTAAAACAGGATAACCTAATTCTCTTGCAGCTTTTATCGCTTCTTCACAGGTGAATACTGTTTTTCCAGCAGGTCTTGGTATTTTACATTCCTCTAAAATCTTATCAAATAATTCTCTATCCTCTGCCGCATCTACGTCTTTTGCAGATGTTCCTAAAATAGGAACGCCCATTTTTATCAGTGCTTCTGTTAATTTAATCGCTGTCTGTCCTCCAAATTGAACCACTGCCCCATCTGGCTTTTCAATTTCTACTATATTTTCTACATCTTCTGGTGTGAGAGGCTCAAAGTATAATTTATCTGCGATATCAAAGTCTGTGCTCACTGTTTCTGGATTATTATTGATGATAATGGTTTCATATCCTTCTTCACTAAATGCCCATGTGCTGTGGACAGAACAATAGTCAAATTCGATCCCTTGTCCGATTCGGATAGGACCAGAACCTAACACTAAAACCTTCTTTCTCTCTGTTTTCGGCTCTACTTCTGTTTCACTGCCAAAGCAAGAATAATAATAAGGCGTTTCTGCCTCAAATTCTGCTGCACAAGTGTCTACAATTTTAAATGCTGCATGAATATCCCATTCTTTTCGCAGTGTCTTGATCTCTTTTTCGGATTTATTGGTCAGCTTTCCGATCACATTATCTGGAAATTCTATTCTCTTAGCTTCTTTTAAAAGTTCTTTTGTCAAAGGCTTAGTCTTTAATTCTTCTTCCATTTCCACCAGAATCGCTATTTTATCGATAAACCATCTATCTATTTTGGTAATTTCATAAATTTCTTCATAGGAAAATTTTCTTCTTAAAGCCTCTGCAATGACAAAAATTCTTCTGTCATCTACACGGTAAAGTGCTTTTTTTAATTCTTCTTCTGATAAATTCGTGAAATCATAAGACATTAAGCTGTCCACATGCTGTTCTAGAGAACGGAGTGCTTTCATCAGAGCGCCTTCAAAATTCGTGCAGATGCTCATCACTTCTCCTGTCGCTTTCATCTGTGTTGTCAGTGTTCTTTTTGCGCTGATGAATTTGTCAAATGGCAGTCTTGGAACTTTCACTACACAGTAATCGATAGCTGGTTCAAAGCTGGCATATGTCTTTTTTGTGATAGCATTTTTAATTTCATCTAGTGTATAACCTAATGCCACTTTCGCAGCTACCTTTGCAATCGGATATCCTGTCGCTTTAGAAGCTAATGCGGAAGAACGGCTCACACGAGGATTTACTTCTATCACATAATATTCAAAACTGGTTGGATGAAGCGCAAACTGTACATTACATCCACCTGTAATATTTAATTCATTGATAATGCTCAGAGCTGAAGTACGGAGCATCTGATATTCTTTATCTCCTAATGTCTGAGATGGTGCTACCACAATACTATCTCCTGTATGCACACCTACTGGATCTATATTTTCCATACTACAGATGGTAATACAATTTCCTGCGCTATCTCTCATCACTTCATATTCAATTTCTTTCCATCCTGCAATACAACGCTCTACTAACACTTGCCCGACACGGCTTAAACGGAGTCCATTCGCTAAAATCTCTACCATTTCTTCTTCATTATCAGCGATCCCTCCGCCACTTCCGCCTAAAGTATAAGCAGGTCTTAATACAACAGGATAACCGATAGATTTTGCAAACTCTATGCCATCTTCTATATTTTCCACTACTTTAGAAGGAGCACAGGGTTCTTTTATCTTTTCCATCGTATTTTTAAATTCTAAACGGTCTTCTGCCTTTTTAATGGTTTCTGGTGTTGTACCAATTAATTTTACATGATTTTCCTTTAAAAATCCACATTCCTCTAATTCCATCGCCAAATTGAGCGCTGCCTGTCCGCCTAAAGTGGGAAGAATACTGTCTGGTTTTTCTTTTAAAATAATCTGTTCAATCACTTTTACATTTAATGGCTCAATATAAACTACATCTGCGATATCTTTATCTGTCATAATGGTAGCAGGATTGGAATTCACTAATACTACTGTGAGTCCTTCTTCTTTTAAAGAACGACATGCCTGTGTTCCTGCATAGTCAAATTCTGCTGCCTGTCCGATCACAATAGGACCAGAACCAATCACTAATACTTTTTTAATATTCGGATTCTTTGGCATTATTTTGATACCTCCATCATCTTTAAAAATCTTTCAAATAAGAGATTCGAATCTTGTGGACCAGAACATGCTTCTGGGTGAAATTGTACGGTAAAAATCTGTTTTCCCACATAAGAAAGACCTTCATTTGTTCCATCATTGACATTAATAAAACTCTGTTTTGCTATCGTTTCATCTAAATTTTCTACATCTACTACATAACCATGATTCTGTGGAGAAATATACACTCTTCCTGTTTCTAAATCTTTTACTGGATGATTTGCTCCACGGTGTCCATATTTCATCTTATGAGTATCCGCACCTGTGGCTAATGCCATCAACTGATGCCCTAAACAGATAGCGAAAATAGGCACAGAAGAAGCATATAATTTCTTAATTTCTTCAATAATTTCCACACATTCCTTGGGATCTCCCGGTCCATTAGAAAGCATGATTCCATCTGGATTCGCATTTAATATTTCTTCTGCTTTTGTATAAGCAGGATAAATCGTCACTTCACAATTTCTTTTATTCAGAGAACGTGCGATATTCTCTTTCGCTCCCAAATCCAGTAATGCGACTTTATATCCGCTTCCCGGCAGCACTTTCTTCTCTGTGCGAGTCACCCTTCTCACCACACCGCTGCATCGATATTCTTTTATTTTTGGAAGCACTTCTTCTAATTTATAATTCTCATTTGTGGTGATCATTCCATTCATTGTGCCTTTTTCTCTTAAAATCTTTGTGAGAGCTCTAGTATCTATTCCACAGATTCCCGGGATATCATTTTTTTCTAGGAAATTCTGAATCGTATCTTCACTTCTAAAATTGCTGGGAATTCGAGATAATTCTCTGACGATATAGCCATCTGACCAAGTTTTTAAAGATTCCATATCCTGATAACAAATACCATAATTTCCGATTAGAGGATATGTCATAACGACTGCTTGTCCTGCATAAGAAGGATCTGTCAATATTTCTAAATATCCTGTCATAGATGTGTTAAAGACGATTTCACTGATAATTTCTTTTTTAGAACCAATGCTTGTTCCAGAAAACACTGTTCCATCTTCCAGAATGAGAAAAGCTTTCATATAACCACCTGTTTCCTTTCTTTTTTTGTCTTTATGATATCTTTCTTCGCAAAAAAAAAAGCAGAGGCTTCATCAAAAAATGAACTGCTGTTTATGTCGTCTTTTGATGAAAATCGCTTTTGTTTTCAAATTGTAAAGATTTTATCATATTTTTTTCTTTATTGCAAGGACTTTTTCTGATTTTCTGTTACAGTTTGGTTTATATGAGAAGCAAAGGGGGCGCTCCGGCAAGGAAGTATTCCACCGAAGCCGCGCTTTCGCTCCGTTCCAGACGTAGCGGTACTAAGCGCACAGACCTTTCCGGTCTGTTTGCTAAGTGCCGACGTCTTCCAAGGGGCTTCTTATGGAATACTTCCTTGCCTCCGCTAGTTTACTGGCTGTTCTAGTTTAACTCATTGTGCTAGTTCACTTGAAAGCTGAGATTTATAAAGGTGTTTCTTTTTATCTTTCTATTTTGCTCAAGTAAAAAATCCTATTTTATGAGTATTATTTATTTCATTTAACTGGCATAACAGATTGATTTATAAAAAAATCTCACTATATAGAAAAAGGTTAAACGGTAGTGCTTTCTTCTTCTGGCATTTTTTCTTGTTCTTTATGACTTTCTGTTTCTGGTACTTTTTCTTGTGTTTTATAACTTTCTGCTTCTGGATCTTTTATTTGATAGATGCGATGCCATTCTTTTGTTTCCTGATCTTTTATTGTTTCACTTCGATGTTTACTTAAAAAGCGAATTAAATTATAACAGTCAATCCAAATTTCATTATTTCCTTCTTTTTGAGATTCATCAAAAATTAATTGGATTCCAAAATGTAAATGTGAAATATCAATATTATTTGTATTTTCTGTCTTGCTGTATCCTGTGCGCCCCATATAACCAATCACATCTCCTGCCTGAACAATACTTCCCTCTTCTAGCATTTTATTAAATGGGAAATTTTTTCTTAAATGAGCATAATAATAATATCGCTTGTTATCAAAACTTCTGATTCCTATTCTCCAACCCCCATATTGATTCCAGCCGATGGCTTCTACATAGCCAGATTCCACTGCAATAATAGGAGTTCCCACCTGTCCCATCATATCATGTCCTAAATGTGTTCTTTTATATCCATAGGAACGTGATACTCCAAAATCGTCATAATCGCTGTATTCAAATCCTTTCGCGATCGGAGAATATCCCTTCAATCCATATTTTTTTACCCAAATCAATTCCTCTGAATTTTCTGCCTTTTCTTGTATTTCATATTCTCCTACCAGCCCTCCTAATACAGCTTCATAGGCTTCATAATAATAATCATAATATTTCAGGTCTTTGGTCAATTCCTCTATGGTTGTTTCTTTGTTCAATAACTTTTCTGCTACAGCCTTCATTTCTTTTTCTACACTTTTAGAAAAATCTCCACCATTTCTCGCAGCCAAATAAGCTAAAAGTTCTATCCAGTCAAGATGCACTTTTTGTCCCCATGTATCAATATCATAATGAAATGCTTGGTCGAGGGCTTCATAAGATACATTGAAATCCACCCATTTTATGTATTTTTTCTCTGGTTCTTGCGTTTCATAGAGAAAAAATGTCTGATTTTTCTGCCAAATAAAAGAGAATACTAACACGCAAAAAACCAAACACTCTCCTAAAATAAAAGCGATTGATAAATAATCTTCTTTCTTCATAAAGCCCCCGAATGGACTTTTATTCAAATTTATGAAATTTTTTCCAATTTTATTCCTAACTTTCCTTTTCTTCTTCGCTCTCTCTTTATTTTTATGACCATCACAAAATAAAGCTTGCAAATTTTATTTTGTGATGGCTATTTTTATGCTAATTCTGCTATTCTGCTTATCGCTACATAAATCTGTGAAATTTTATACCATGTTCTAAAATCTACTACTCCTGTCTGTGGGAGTCCAAAAGTAGACTGAAATTGCTGTACTGCTTCCCGCGTGCGCTCTCCAAAAATTCCATCAGCCGCAATTCTAGGGATAATTGTATATACTTCTGCAATCGTATCTAACTGTTCTTGTAACTGTCTTATCTTTGCACCACTAGAACCTACACTCAAATTATATCCCGGCCAAGAAGAAGGTATTCCAGAAATCTGTTCTGCTGCATTTACATACATATCCGATCCATAGAAATGTCTTATAATTTCTATCGGAGAATATCCTTGATCTCCTAAACTTTTTGAACCCCACTGGGTCAGCCAAGTTGCTGTTAGGTATAATAAAATATTAAGTGAACACTTTAAACAAAGATTCGCTTTGGAAAGACCTCCTTCCAACGAAACCGCGCTCCCGCTCCGTTCAAAATATTCCAAAGGAACTCTACTCTTTTTTATTCTTTTACCTTGTAGGCAAATCTATTTTGTGCTAAAATAATAGACAAACAATGAAAAAATAAAGGAGGATATTTTATGGGACGTTTAGAAAACAAAGTAGCGATTATTACAGGTGGTAATTCTGGAATCGGAGCATGTGCTGCCAAACTCTTTGCAAAAGAAGGCGCAAAGGTTGTAATCTCTGCCAGAAGAACAGCACAGTTAGAAGAAATCGCAGATGAGATCAAAAAAGCAGGCGGAGAAGTATTAGCTGTTTCTTGTGATATTTCTGATTCAGAACAATGCAAAGCTGTTGTGGAAAAGACAATCGCACAATTTGGAACTGTAGATATTTTGGTAAATAATGCTGGTATTGTGGATAATGATATTAAAGCGATTGAAAAAATTTCTGATGAAACCATCGATTCTTTAATTAATATCAATACAAAAGGAACTCTTTATATGGCAAGAGAAGCCTCTAAAATTTTTATGGAGAAAAAAAGCGGCTGTATAGTTAATGTAGCGAGTGTAGCTGGTTATTATGGCTGTGGTGGTGCTGCTTATGCTACTTCTAAAGCTGCTATGATCGGTCTTACCAAAAATATCGCTATGCGAGGAGCTTCTATTGGCGTTCGCTGTAATGCACTTTGTCCCGGAACAGTAGTCACTCCTATGACAGCTAATATGAAAAGAGAAAATTTAGATCCAGATATGATGGGAAGTATGGCAAAACATGCTGATTTATCTCTTCCTCCTTGTATGCCCGAAGAAGTAGCAAATGCTATTTTATTTTTAGCCAGCGATGAATCTTCTGCTGTTACAGGTCAGATCATTGTCATCGATCATGGAGCTGATTTATAATTTAGTCAAATCGGATATTCGCAATCCGCTTCGCTACTTGCTCATAACCTCATAGCTGCTATCGCAGCTTTTCCGTGGGAGTCTGCACTCCCACGGAAACAAGGAAGTCCCACCGCTTTCGCCTTGGTGGCTTAGAAGCGGGGGGACTTCCTTGATGAGGTTAAATATATTTATTTAGGCTCTCTTAGTTTTTATTCTTTTACTAACCCATTTTAAAGAGAGCCTTTTTTTATTTTGAACTTTTATTTTTGTTTCACAGGTTGATAACCACACTCTTTCATAAATTTATCTTTTAATTTTTCTTGTATTTTTCTTTGCTCTTCTAGTGTCAATATATCCTTCGCTATTTCTTTTCCGTCCACAGTAAAAAAAATTTCACATTGAAGTTCCATTCTCTCTCCTTATTTTTCCCTATTAGATAATTTAGATAATTGCGAAACTCTAAATCCCAGATCAATCCCTCTTTTCCTGAAACATCTTTTCACATATCCCCTCCCTTCTATTTCATAAGTTATCGTAACATTCTCTTTTCAAAAAGTAGAACCGCCAACGAACCAGCGGAGGCAAGGACGTATTCCATAAGAAGCCCTTTGGAAGACGTTGGTACTTAATAAGCTGTTTCGCAAGAAGCGAAACCGCGAATTTAGTACCACTACGTCTGGAAAGAGCGAGAGCGCGGCTTCGGTGGAATACGTCCTTGCCGGAGCGCCCCCTTTTTCACTTTCACAATTCCCTATCTATATTTATGCAGAAAGACTTGCCTATTATCTCAACTTCTTATTTTTCTTTTCTATACATATATTAAATAAAATAACTAAAAAAAGAGATGATGTTTATAAAAACTGCTGCTTGTTATATAAGAGTGTCTACAGATAAACAAGAAGAATTATCTCCTGCTTCTCAAAAAAAGCTGCTTTTAGAATATGCCAAAAAACATGATATGTCTTTGCCAGAGGAAAATATTTTTATGGAAGATGGAGGGATATCTGGAAAAACGGCAAAAAGACGTTCTGTTTTTCAGCAAATGATCGCGATAGCCAAATCCCCTATGAAGCCATTTGATGTTATTCTGGTATGGAAATATAGCAGATTCGCCAGAAATCAGGAAGAAAGTATTGTCTATAAAAATATGCTCGCTAAAGATGGGATTCACGTCATCAGTATTTCAGAACCATTAGCAGATAGTCCTTATGGGACATTAATTGAGAGAATTATTGAGTGGATGGACGAATATTATTCTGTTAATCTCTCTCAGGAAGTATTACGTGGTATGAAAGAAAATGCTCTGCGAGGAAATTATCAATCTGGTCCTCCCCTCGGTTATGATATCCCTCACTCTCACTCTACATTACAAATCAATTTTTTAGAATCTCAAATCATACAGCTCATTTTTGAGAAATTTTGTATAGAAAAAAAGGGAACGTTAGAAATAGCCAAAGAACTAAATCAACTCGGTTTAAAAACAAAATGTGGAAAAGATTTTGAATCTAGAGGGGTTCAATATATTCTTCAAAATCCTGTCTATATCGGAAAAATACGCTGGAATCGAATACAAAAACAGACAAATCAAAAAAAATCCTCTTCAGAATGGATTATAGAGCAGGGCAAGCACCCTTCTATTATATCAGAAGAATTATTTTCTCTTGCTCAAACACGCATACAAAAAGAACACAAGCAAAAAAAATATCCTGATATCTATTATAAGCATTATCTCAGCGGATTAGTAAAATGTTCTGCCTGCGGTCGCACTCTCGCGGTTTCTTCTCACTATAGAACAAAAGAAAAACAAAAAATGTATTCTTTTCAATGTTATGGTTATCTAAAGGGAAAATGTTCTGTTTCTCATTATATTTCCGGTAAAAATCTTATTCCTGTAATTCTCTATCATCTGCATATTTTATTGGATCATTTTGATATGAAATATGAATACATTTCAAAAAACTTCACCTCATGCAGTCAAAATGAAAATTCTCTGATTCAAGCACAATTAGAAAAACTTATTCAAAAAGAAACGCGCATAAAAACGGCATATATAAATGGAATTGACAGTATAGAAGAATATCAGGAAAATAAAAAAACAATTCAGGCAGAAAAAGCCTTGCTGTCAGAAAGGCAGAAAAAATTTTTATCAGAAGACCGAAAACCAGAGACCTTTCTTTCTGATATTCAGGTAAAAAATGTGACTGATATATTAGAAAATGATAGGATAGAAGTCGCAATAAAAAACCATGCGCTCAGAAGTATCATTGATAAGATTGTCTTTGATAAACATGAATGTAAAATAAAAATCTTTTTTGCAGAAATGATTTAAAATCATAATTCCCTCTTGTATATAAAAATCTGATAGACTATACTACTATATATTATAAAATATTTCATGTTTTTAAATTTAAAATTTTAAAAGGAGGATATATCCATGCAGATGAATTTAGAAGAGATAGAAGCAAAAATTGATACTCTTCTATCTGAAATGACATTAGAAGAAAAATTTGATGAAATTGACCCTGATATCATGGCTATTGACTGGTCTAAAATTCCAGAGCCAGATCGTTCTTATTGTAAGGAACACTTATCTTCACGTTCTGGAGATGCAAAAACGCATAATATTTTACAGCATTATGCCTTAGAACACACACGTTTAAAGATCCCATTTTTTATCCATGAAGAGGCGCTGCATGGATTACTTCGTCCGGGATGTACTATCTATCCTCAACAGATGTTATTAGCACAAACCTTTGAACCTCAATTAGCCTATGATATGGGGCGAGGTATTGCTACAGAAGCACGAGCGCGCGGAATCCATGAAACTTGGAATCCTGTTCTGGATTTAGCTAGAGATCCCCGTTTTGGAAGAACCGAAGAAAGTTTCGGAGAAGATACTTACTTAAGTTCTGAAATGGGAGTTCAAGTGGTAAAGGGAATGCAGTTAGATGACTTATCCCGTCCTGATACAGTCGCTGCAGAATTAAAACATTTTGTCGGCTATGGTAATCCTGTTGGAGGATTAAATTGCGCTCCTTCTACTATGGGACGTCATGATGTTTATCAAGATGCTATGCCTGTTTTTGAGAAAGCTTTTGTAGAGGGAAAAGCGACTAATACGATGTGTTCTTATAATTCTATCGATGGGATTCCTGTTGTGTCTGATCCTGATTTGCTGACACAGATGTTAAGAGAAACATGGCATATGCCGGGGTTTGTCCGCTGTGATATGCTCGCTATCGCTATGTTACATACCGCACATTATACTGCTGCTACCAGACAAGAAGCTTTAGAAAAAGCAGTAAAAGCTGGTGTAGATGTACAATTATTTGATTTCTCTCATGAAGATTTCAGAAAATATTATAAAGAACTATTAGAAGAAAAAAGACTTTCTATAGAAGATTTAGACCTCTCTGTCCGCCGTGTGCTTCGGGTAAAATATATGTTAGGTCTTTTTGATAACCCTTTTGTTGACGAGAGTTTACAAGAGAAAGTCACCCGTTGCGAAAGCCATAAACAGACGGCACTGCAGATCGCGAGAAAAGGAATCTGCCTGTTAAAAAATAAAAATAATCTGCTGCCTCTCTCCAAGGACGTAAAACATATCGCTGTCATCGGACCTCATGCGAATCAGGCAGTATTGGGAGATTATACGGTAAAGCCTCAAGGATTTACTCCTGTCACCTTATTAGAAGAAATACAAAAAAAAGTTTCTCCTGATACAAAAGTGACTTATGCAAAAGGCTGTGATATTTTAGCCTCTGAGATAAAGCCTGCACCTAGTGATTGGATTACTCCTATCGCATTGGAAAATCAAAACTTTTTCCCTGACGGCTCTGGATTCACAGCGCAATACTTTAATAACCATGATTTTTCCGGCTCTCCGGCTCTAGTCCGAGTAGATCCTCAGATCAATTTTAATTGGATTTTCTCTAAACCAGATGATTGCGTTGATAATAATTGTTTCTGTGTGAGATGGATTGGAAAAATGAAAGTTCCTAAGACTTTTTCAGGAAGAATCGGTCTGAGCAGCGCCGACAGTATGCGACTTTTTATTGATAACCATTTAGTCATAGATGGTTGGGGCGAAAAGGATGCGAATCAAATGGTAGATTTTTTATTTGAGGCAGAAAAAGAATATCTTCTCTGTATCGAATTTCTCAATGATGCCAGAGGAGCGCGTGTTATTTTTGGCTATGATCATGGACAAGAAAACAGCGAAGAAGCAATCCAACTGGTAAAAGAGGCGGATATCGCTATTGTAGCGATGGGGGATTCTGACGAAACAAGCGGTGAAAATTTCGACAGAACCAGTTTAAACCTCCCCGGCGATCAACTCTCTCTTTTAAAACAACTTCATGCTACTGGCACACCTATTGTTTTAGTTCTCTATACTGGTCGCAGTATTTCTGCTGTTTGGGAGCAGGAAAATATTCCTGCTATCTTGCAGGCTGGATTCCCCGGCGTATTAGGAGCGCGTGCTATCACAGAGATTCTATTCGGCGATATCAATCCTTCTGGACGGCTCGCCCTCTCCTATCCGAAAACAGTAGGACAGATCCCTTGTCATTACAGCCGAAAACCTGCTGGAGGAAAACGTTATGTAGAGATGGACTGGAATCCTCTTTATCCTTTTGGCTATGGACTGAGTTATACCTCCTTTTCCTATTCCAATTTAACACTATCAGCCGAAAGCATCGCTCCAAATGAAACCATCACGGTTTCCTTTGACCTCACAAATACAGGGGATCGCTATGGAGAAGAAGTCGCACAAGTCTATATCAACGATTGTTTTAGTTCTGTGGTAAAACCGATAAAAGAATTAAAAGCCTTCCAAAAAATAGGACTTTCTCCAAAAGAAACAAAAAGAATTTCTCTAGAATTAGGGTTTGAAGCTATGCGCACCCTGACAAAAGATTATAAATGGGTGGTAGAACCCGGAGAATTTGAAGTAATTGTCGCAGACAATGCCGCAAGTGAACTATTAAAAGGTAAATTCACTGTAAAATAAATACCCTTTTACTATCTGGTCATCCAATTCGGGCAGGTAGTTTTTCTTCCATCGCAATATTGTGTTAAAATCGGCTGCTTTACATCTGGTCTTGCCAGATATTGATCAAAGATTTCATCTACAATTAAAGAAATACTATCAAATATATTTCTTCCATAAATCCATTTATGGTCAAATGCGGTGGAAGAGGTAATTGTAAAATCATATCCTTGATTTCGATACCACTCCGTATACACACGATTTAATGTAAATGACATAATCGCCAATACATTTGCTGTTATCGTAGCTTCTGGCCAAGTGGCATAAATTTCGCTGGAGGCTACATTTTTCACATAATCCCGATAAGAAATATAATAATTTTGTGCGGTAGGGTCACTGGGCACACCATCATGCACCACCACAATTTCTGGCACTACTACTTGACTGAGCACAATTTCCCCCGGCTCTCCTACTGGTTTAATTTCCGCTTCTGCGATTTTAGGCGGATAATTTCCATATAAAGTATGCGCAGGAATTACAATATTTGTTCCCTGTCCTGTTGGAGTAATAGGGCTTAATTGAACCTCTTGTAACGCATCCGTCTGTGGCAAAATTTCTGTTCCTGAAATATCCACTGGCTCATATCCCTCCGCACTCACCTGTATGGTATATTCAGAATATGGCTGTTCAATTCCCGGCTTCATACTATATTCTATCGGCGGTGCAGCTAAAATAATTTCCTCTGTCTGTCCAGAATTATTTGTTCGCAACTGTTCTATCACATTATTCGGTTCACCTGTATAAGAAATGCTGACTAACGCATTTTGTATCGGACGATTTCCATCTCTAGAAGTCACAAATACCTTCAATTTTCCAGAAGAATTTGGAGATATTTCCATTTTAGTTACTCTCTGTTTCATAAAAATGCATAATCCTCACTATTATTCTTTCTCGATTCTATGCCCCCATTAAACAAAATATACCTAAAAATCCTCCCACTTCCAAAAAACTAATTTCTATTGCCATCATAAAACAAGTCATTCCACCGTTTTATTCTATCAAGAACCTCTCTTTTCCCAAACCAGAACAGCCAACAACCGAGCGGAGGCAAGGAAGTATTCCATAAGAAGCCCCTTGGAAGACGTTGGTACTT
>CANRVK010000055.1 GCA_947643285.1 uncultured Eubacteriaceae bacterium | reverse complement strand
TCTGGATTTGACACCTATTATGTTGACCACACTTTAGGACTTTGGCCGCAAGCTGCCAGTGGAACACCTTTTAGCGCTACTGTATTTCAGTCAAAAGGCGACCCTATCACAGACTTAAATGAAGATATGGCTGCAGAGCAAAAAGCTCGTACTACCTATGATAATATTCTCCGCCTTGTAAAAGACCCTGATATATGCGATCCTATCCGTTATCTAAGAGAAAGAGAAATCGTTCACTATCAGCGTTTCGGTGAGGGGCTGCGCATCGTACAAGATAATCTTAATTCAAAGAACTTCTATGCTTTTAACCCTGCTTTTACTAATCCTAAATCTTCTGATTGTGATTGTAACAAATAATATAAATTAATTTCTATAAAATAATATGTTCTCATTTATAGGGATAAAAAACTTTCTTTTCCTATAAATGGAGCATATTATTTTATTATATAACTATATATTCTATCAATTTTATAAAAATCTATTTATTTCATAAAAAATTTTCCCTTTATATTTTGTTTCTCAGTAATCTTTTTTATTTGCCTATCTTAAAGTTACACTTTTACTTTGTCACAATTCAGCTAGTCTACTTTAAAAACAAAGGTTTACTACGACAAGGAAGTATTCCAGCCAAGCCACGCTTTCGCTCCGTGTAAGACTACGCTGCACTAAATTCTCGTCACATAACCGCACCGCCCATTAAGTACCAACATCTTCCAAGAGGCTTCTTTGGGAATACTTCTTCACTTCTTCGCTAGTCTATTAACTGTTCTAATTTGTCAAAAGTGAGTTTTACGATAACAATAAAAATATTGAACCATAACTTTTCTTTTATTCTAAAAAACCTATATACGGATTTGCTATAACATGATAAAATAAAAAAAGTTTTATTTGAATTAATATTTCTTATTAAACAGAGGAATACGAAAGAAGGTAAAAAGCTATGCAAATAGATTGGTTTAAAAAAGGTCTAAAAGATGGTATCCCTATCGCAACAGGGTATCTCGCGGTTTCCTTTACACTTGGAATAGCAGCTAAAAAAGTAGGCATGAGCACTTTTCAGGCAACCTTGATGTCATTTTTAAATCTGACATCTGCAGGAGAATTCGCCGCCATAGGATTGATTGGTACAGGAGCATCCTATCTAGAAATGGCAATAACACAATTCATTATTAATATCCGATATTTTTTAATGTCTTGTGCCCTCTCACAAAAATTAGAAAAAAATCTGCCTTTTTTTCATCGCCTTTTTCTTGCATTTGGAATAACAGATGAAATATTTGGTTTGTCAGTGAGTGTTTCTGGAAAATTAAATCCTTATTATACCTATGGTATGATGACCTTAGCTATCCCCGGCTGGGCATTTGGCACATGTCTTGGTGTAATAACTGGTAATACTCTCTCACCAAGAATTTTAAGTGCATTCAGCGTAGCCTTATATGGTATGTTTTTAGCAGTTATTGTTCCGCCAGCACGCAAAAATAAAATTTTAGCTGGAATTGTTATCATTTCCATGTTTATGAGTGGACTATTTTCTAAACTCCCTATTATAAAAAATATGTCCTCCGGATTTCAAATTATCATTTTAACAATTCTAATTGCAGGAGCAGCAGCTGTTCTATTTCCGATACAAGAAGATGACACATTAAAATAAAAATAATAATAAAAGAGGCAGGAAATATGCATAATATATATCTTTATATTCTTATCATGGCAGCAGCCACTTATATCATTCGTATGTTACCATTTACTCTATTCCGAAAAGAAATAAAAAATATTACCTTTCGTTCTTTTCTTTATTATGTTCCCTATGTAACTTTAGCTGTTATGACCTTTCCCTCTATCCTCAATGCAACTTCCAGCATATGGTCAGGACTAGCTGGATTCATCGTAGCCATAATACTCGCTTATCATGGCGGAAACTTATTCAAAGTATCTATAGGTGCATGTATTGTAGTATTTTTAATAGAATGGATCATTTAATATCACTATTTATTTTTTTAGAAAAAGCACTTAAACAAAACAATAACAAAATATCTAAAAAAAAGTAAATGGAAATATACAAAAAAAACAACATATGATACCATATATTTAAGAAAAGAAAAATTTTTATAACATAAGCGCCAACTTCATAAAATCATATGAAAAATCAAGAAATCAAAACACTTTGACTAAAAGTTCGCCAAAAACGAAAAGATTCCAACGAACCCACATTCTCACTCCGTTCCAGACATAGCCATACTAAATTCACTAAGCCCTTATGGATTTACTCATTAACAGACAAGCGTCCTCCAAGAACCTTCTTTTGAAATCCTTTCGTTCCTTCCTTAGTTTGTATCATAGGTAAATTTACAAATTAGCATATCACTTATTACAATAAGTGATAACAGCTACTTAACACTTTACAAAAATAAAAAAATTAAAATTTCTCTTTTTTTCTAAATCCATATGATATGATTTCTTTTTCTAATTTTCCTAGAACAGTCAACAAACTAGCGGAGGCAAGGAAGTCTTCCAAAAGAAGCCCCTTGGAAGACGTTGGTACTTAATAAGCAAACCCGCAGGAAGCGGGATTTGCGAATTTAGTACCATTACGTCTGGAACGGAGCGAAAGCGCGGCTTCGCTGGAATACTTCCTTGCCGGAGCGAACCTTTCACCTTAAAAATTTCCCATTCTTTTCTTACCAATAATGATTCAAAATTCCCTTAAGGAGGTGATATATAACTTTAAATAATTTCACAACCTAAAAACAGATTCTATAAGGAGAACAATATATGACAGAAATAACATGGTTTATAAAACATAAAAGACATTTATCTTTTATTATGATAATCTTACTCATAATTTCTATTCTAAACAGCAATCTATTAAGTATTTCTATCCACGCTGCCTATACCCATCACTATTATTATGAAGACTATATGTTCCATAATAGCGATAATACAGGTCCAGATACTCCCACTCCAAATGATAAAGTATTAATGTTTTATTATACCAGTTCCGTAGACAGCACCAGTAGTTCAGGCACTACTACAGATAAAACAACCATAAAAAGATATATAAGAAATAGTGATTATTATAAAATAACCTTTCATCTAGGCATGTTTGAAGAAATTGCTTTTGAAGGAATAAAACCAACAGAATATCTAAATGCAAACCAGACCAACTCTTTAGCTGGAGGAAAATTAAACACAGCACAAGAAAAATGGGGAAAAAACTGGACACAGACCTATCATACCATAGACAATATCACATATGCAGACTTTTATTTTCCAAAACATCTAGATAAAAAAGCCAGTATTAATGTATATATAGATGATGTTTGGATAAAAAGAATCAATCTATCAAATACCATAAATGAATTGACAAAAGAAAATATTTTAGGATATATCAATGCTGCATCTGGAGAAAATTTTGCAGGTTCTATTGTTAAAACAGGCATTATCAACTACTCCAATAATTATATGATATGTTCTGTCTATCTGCAGTCCACTTCTTCTATCTCCTATCACGCAAATGGAGGAACTGGAACGATGCTTTCCTCTGATATCGCTGCTTCAGGAGGAACACTCAGACCAAACACCTTCACACGTTTTGGTTATACTTTTGCAGGATGGGCGACAAGTCCTAATGGCGGTGTCATTTATAGCGATCAAAGCCAAATAAATCCCACCTCTGATATGACATTATATGCTGTATGGAATATCAATAAACATGATATAACTATAACAGAAACAGCGACAAATGGTTCAAACAATATGTCACAAGTATCTTATAACAGCTCCATTACTGTTCATGCTGGAAGCAAAACAGGCTATCATTTTAATGGCTGGACAGCATCTGGCATCTCTGATGAAAATATTATATCCGGCAACTTTTCTGACAGCAGCTTCACCTTTTCTATGCCAGATAATCATGTGAATTTAGAAGCAAATTGGATTCCAAATACCTATCAAATTACCACTCTCTATACTGGAACAGATGGCACAACAGGATTTTCCAGTCCATATGGAAGCACTGCATCGATTAACGCAGGGACAAAAAAAGGGCATACCTTTATCAGCTGGTCATTTCCAGATAGTTCTAAAACAGCATCTCTAGCCAATAATCTGGCACAAACTTCTTTTCTTGTTCCTAATAATGATGTCATAGTCCAAGCAAATTGGAATAAAAATAATTATACCCTAACCGCTGCTTCATTAGGTGAAAATGGTTCTGGAAATGGCACTTATTTCTATGGAGATAAAGTGACTTTAAAAGCTGGTACAAAAGATGGATACTATTTTAAAGGCTGGAAAATAGAAACTGGCGGAAATGAATTAAATGGATTAGATCTAAATCAAACAAATTTAGTCTTTTCTATGCCTGCAGAAAACGTAGTAATCACCGCACAATGGATCGCCGTCAGAAACGCTGTCATTCGGGTTACAGATAAATTTAATGCGACTTATAAAATATCCCCTTATTACCGCCCAGAATTAAATGCCTTTGATGTTTCTAAAGGAATCTCTCTGGAAAAAGATGATATTATCGTGGTTTTGCAGACAGATGAAGGAGAATTTATCACCGACAATTATAATTTTGTCTATCATGGCATTAAATATGTAGGAATCAATAATATAACAGTAGAAGTTGTCTTAGGCAAAAACATCATACAAGCTATTTTACCACTCCATGGATATAGCCCTGCATTAAAAGAAACCATGGATAGCTTAGGTCTTGCAGAAACAGATTATGAGGGATTAGCTAAAAAAGTAGCACAAATGAGAGGAGAAATAGAAACATTAAAAGAACAAGTCATCTCTTATGAAGCACTCATAAAAGAAATCAAAAATAAGCTAGAAGAAAAGGATATTACAATAGAATTAACAGGAGCACTAAAAGAAGATTTAAAATCTGTCACAGATGCTCTCACAAAAGCTACTGATAGAATATCTCAATTAGAAAATGAATTAATAGATGTATATGCTTGGATTCATACCGTCGGAAATATCCTAGGATTAGACCAAATTGTATCTGATTATGATACATTTATTCAAATAAAAGACCAAATTGTAGATAAAATCTTACAACTACAAGCAGAACAACAAAAATTATTAGAAGAATATAACCGCTTATTACATGCACTGGGAATAGACAACAATCTTACAGAAGGCGATATAAATAATAATGAACTTTTTGATAATATTATCTTTAAAGTTGAAGGCATGAAAACAGATTTAGATAGTTATCAAAAAGAAACAGAAAATTTAAAAGAACTCATCGGCGTAGAAAATAATGGAACAGTAACATCTCAAATGAATGAAATTTATCATAAAGTTTCCAGTTTAATTACCAGCCTAGATGATTTAAAAGCAGAAATAGAACGAGTATTAGCCTCTATGGATTCTAATATAGATACCTCAGAAATGACCACATTAGAAGCCATTATAAAACAAATAGAAGAATTAAAAACACAAGCAAATAATCAAAAAAATTTTATCAATAGTTTAAAAAATTTAGTAGAACTAGATGAAAACGCATCTATGGAAGAATTATATCTGACGATCAGCAGCATGAAAAATCAACTAGAACAATATGAATCCCATACCATACAGATAAAACAATTATTAGAATTAGCAGAAACAGAAGAAGAAAAGAAAAATCTCCAGTTAAAGCTAGAAACTATCTATCAAAAAGTAGAAACTCTTGTAAAAGAAATTTCTCTCTTAGAAACCTTACTAAACGAACTTTTCAACAGAGATGATATCGAAATCAGCGATTTAGAAAGCTTACAGTCCTTATTAGAACAACTAAAACAAGAAACTTTCTCTCAACGCGACTTTATAAACAGTTTAAAAGAGCTAGTAGAATTACCCCCTCAATCTTCCAAAGAGGAACTCTATACAAAAATTGAAGATATGAAACATCAATTAGCTTTACATACCGATACCATTTCTAAATTAAAAGACTTACTCTCTTTAGCTGAAACAGAGGAAGAAAAACAAAACCTTCAATTAAAACTCGACACTATCTATCAAGAAATAGAAACTCTTGTAAAAGAAATTTCTCTCTTAGAAACCGTATTAAACGAACTTTTCAACAGAGATG
This sequence comes from uncultured Eubacteriaceae bacterium, assembly GCA_947643285.1. Taxonomy (GTDB): domain Bacteria; phylum Bacillota; class Clostridia; order Lachnospirales; family Lachnospiraceae; genus MGBC136627. Next base: position 7,326 of record CANRVK010000055.1, on the reverse strand, counting down.
ATATCGAAATCAGTGATTTAGAAACCTTACAATCCTTATTAGAACAACTAAAACAAGAAACTTTCTCTCAACGCGACTTTATAAACAGTTTAAAAGAGCTAGTAGAATTACCTCTCCAATCTTCCAAGGAAGAACTCTATACAAAAATTGAAGATATGAAACTCCAATTAGCTCTACATACCGATACCATTTCTAAATTAAAAGATTTACTCTCTTTAGCTGAAACAGAAGAAGAAAAACAAAACCTTCAATTAAAGCTCGATACTATCTACCAAGAAATAGAAACTTTTGTAAAAGAAATTTCTCTCTTAGAAACCGTACTAAACGAACTTTTCGGCAGAGATGATATCGAAATCAGTGATTTAGAAACCTTACAATCCTTATTAGAACAACTAAAACAAGAAACTTTCTCTCAACGCGACTTTATAAACAGTTTAAAAGAGCTAGTAGAATTACCTCTCCAATCTTCCAAGGAAGAACTCTATACAAAAATTGAAGATATGAAATATCAATTACACCAATACGAGGAGAATATCACCCAATTAAAAAACTTAATGGAATTAGCAGAAACAGAGGAAGAAAAACAAAATTTACAATTAAAATTAGAGAATGTATACCAAAAAGTGGACATTTTATTAAAAGAAATAGATATAATAGAAAATGTGTTAAAATCACTATTAGGGCGTGAAGATATCGATATTCAAGAAATATCTGATTTAGAAAAATTATTAGAAGAATTAAAAAAAATGAAAGATGATTTACAAAATAAAATTGATTCTCAGTATAACAATATTACCAAATTAGAAAAAGAAATTCTATTGTTGAAGGAACTATTAACAAAAGCAGAGGAAAATGTCAAGGAATTAGAAACAGAAAATACAAATTTAAAAAATATCATTTCTTCTAATCTACAAGAAAAAAATAGTCTGTTAGAACACAACCAACAATTAGAAGAAAATATTATTTTACTGAAAGAATCTTTAATAAAAGCAGAAAAGAGTAAAGAAGAACAAAATAAAGCTTTTATAGAATGTCAAAATACACTAACAAATTATAAAGAAAAAATAGAAAAAGATGCAGAGATATTAAATCATTATAAGGAAAAAATAGAGGAAAATGCAGAAATATTAAATGATATAGCAGAAAAAGAAAACGTTTATCTTATTCAAACAGAGGAATTTGAAAAATATAAAGAAAAATTTTCAGATCTAATGGAAGAAAATCAAAATCTAAAGCTTTCTCAAATAGTTCTAAATGAAAATATGCAAAAAGTAACGGCTGAAAAAAAAGTTCTTTCTGAAAAACTAAATTCTATCAAACAAAATATAAAAAATCCCACCGATACTACACTGGAAACAGATACCACAATAGAATCAGATATCACAACAGAATCAGATACTATAACAGAATCGGAAATAGTTAATCAACAAATGGGAATTTTTAATTGGGTTATAATAATATTGGCTTTTCTTGTTATTTTATTTATTTCTCTTTATATTCGCTTAAAATATAAACATAAAAAGAATAACTGACTCTATTAAATTAAAAATTTTCCTTTATTTTTAACTTTTTTATTTTTCTTTACCGTTTCGTCTAATTTAATGTCGAAGTTCCGCTGCGGCAAGGAAGTTTCCAACGAAGCCGCGCTTTCGCTCCGTTCCAGACGTAGCGGTACTAAATTCGCAGCCCCTAACGGAACTGCTCATTAAGTACCAACGTCTTCCAAGGGGCTTCTTATGGAATACTTTCTTGCCTTCGCTGGTTTGGTAGTCTTTCTAATTCTGTGAAAAGTGAGTTTTACTATAACTATTTTTCCCCTTCTGCCACAATTTCTTCTAATACACGAATTAAATCCTGCATCGTATTAATTTGGACATTTCTTTTTAAAATATCATCTTTTAGGTTTGCAGAAAGTGTTTCAAATTTTTCTTTCATTTGCGGTGCTATATATGACATATTTACCTCCATACTGCCATCATTTTTCTATGGCTCTTTTAAAAATCATTTTTTATATTTCAAAGTTATTCTTTCCACTCCATCCCTAAAATATAAATAGAAGAACTTAAGACATTTTACAAAAATATCCATTTTTTCCATTCATAAACTATGATATATTGATTAAAAAGATGTTATAATATAGTTGTGCTATAGATTTGCAGATTTATTCTCATACATAACTAATATACCCTTACAATAAATATTAGGAGGATAGCGACTATATATTTTCATTTTTATGATAGTTTATATGAGTTTATTTGCAACATATTTAAAAACTGCTGATAAAAAACTTTATTTACTTACCACAATAAATGCCATACGCTTTAAGCACTGGCTTATTGTGGTCCAAAAGAAGGGGCTGTCGCACTAAGAATTAGTGTGTAGCTCCTTTTTTTGAAAAAAAAGATTGTCAGACATAGAAAAAATCTGACAGTTTTTGTAAAATATAAGTATAATTTTTTCGTCGAACTCACGTTATTTTAAGCTATTTATTCTTTTTATTTACTGTTGATACAGATAATGATACCCAATTAAAAAATTTTTGAAAATCAAAATCATTTTTTAATTCAAAAATAGAATTAATAGTTGAAATCTCTTTTAATATTTTTTTATGATTTTGCTTTATATGTTGAACATCGCCTATTACTACACAAAACACATCATAAAATTTACTTCTTTTTATAGCTCTAGGAACTTCTTCTAAAATGTCACCTGTTCCAAAGCTGCCATCTGTCATTAAAATAATCTTAGGTTTATAATATGAAATACTTTCTGTTTTATAATAATCACATCTTTTTTCTAATTCATTAAAACCAATATTAAGAGCCTTCCCAATATATGTATAATTCCCTCTAATTTTGATCTTATGTGCTGGTATCTCTTTAATATTTTTAAAAGAAATAACCACTTCGGGTGGTTCAGCAAATTCAATTAAACAAAAATCTATAAAATCGGAATTTTCAGATGCTTGTAGTTGCTCTATCATTGAAATATAACCTTTTTGTAAAGAAGTCAAAAATCTCTCTATTGAAGGAGTAACATCCATAATTAATATAAATGGGCAGATCTTTTCAGACACTATTATATTATTATTTAATAATACTTTATTTTTATATGAATGTTGTAACATTGTATTCTCATTCGCTATTCGATTTAAATTTTCTGACCATTCTTTTGCTGTTGGTCTTATATTAGGATTTTTATTTCCCTCTACAAAACATTTATGAAATAATAACTGTAATTGTTTATTATTTATATAATTAGGAGCTAATGGATGAGGAGCTATATATGGATTACTCTCATAAGGAAACCATCCATTTTGAATACATCTCTGTTCCATATCTTGCGTATCACATTTAGTATTTAGTGGCTTTCCTATAAATGGATGAAATCCATCCATCAAAAGTTTAAATATTATAACCGCTAATATAAATCTATCACCTTCACAAGTAAATTTGATAGGTGACTTTTTTATATATTCATAAGGACTATTTTCAGGTGTAAAACATGTAGAATCCATAATTTGTCCATTTTTTTTTGTTATTTGAAAAGAGTCTGTATCTATTAATGTTACATATCCTTCTCTACTAACTAAGAAATTTTCCATATTAGCATCACATACAATACAATTATCATGATGTAAACAATCAAAAATATATGCTAGATTTTTTGCTACTATTATTATTTGTTTTAATGATAATTCTTTTCCAAAAACTTTTTTTCTTCTCTGTGGTATTGAAAAATTTCTTATATTTAATATATATTCTATTTTAGGCATAAGATATCCTTTAAAATCCCCTTTTGAATCAAAAAGCATATCCGTAGGCCAAGCAATAGTAATAATTTTTTTATTATTAATATATAATGGGTTCTGTGAACTGCCTTGTGGGAAATTCTTTATCATATAGGCAATTTTTTCATATTTATTTTTAATATCTTTTGTACCTTCCATAAAAATTTTTGCTATAGAATATCTTCTTCCTATAACTTCATATATAAATGCTTCTGCCCCATTACTTTTAGGTTTATCATTAAGAAATATTTTTTCACCATTTAAATTATAATATAGCATAATGTTACTCTCCTGTACTTTATTCTTTAGTATTTATCATAGAAAATTAAAATATATTCTATAATTCTTCTATAAATAAATTACATGCCTTATCTGGAAAAGGTATTATTCCTTTTTTTTCCTTAAGTATAGACAATCCTTTTCTAAAAATAGTACTAATTATGTACATATTGTTAAATAAACGTTCATGTATATTAGATTTAATGGCATCATTATTTGATATAGCAATACAAATTTCAAAAAAATTTCTATATTGCCATATTATAATTTTATCATAACTCTGTATGTCTATAGTTAACACAGACTCTATATTAATATTAAGTGTTTCTTCTATTGACCAAACCATATCACTCTTTTCTAGTTGTAAATTATAATATTCTTCTACTTTATATAATAAATATGTTGATAATTGTATAGCATAATTAACACCATTATCAATATATATTACAGGTTCAACTTCAATTATTGGATAAAATAGGTTTACAACATAATAATTATCATAGTTAAAAACTATACTCTGTAATTTCGATTTTGCATCACAATATAATTTACCTTTTAAACCAGCAATTTTGACAAGTTCATTTGGTAACATTTCAAATTTTTCAGAAGCATAATCTAAATAATAATTATTTTCAACATACATAATAGGATTTATTCTAGAATCCCTTAATTTTGGAAGTTCACATACATCATTAACTATCATTAAAAATGTTTTATCATCTCTTGTAGCCTTTTTAACAATATCTGTCTTTAACATTTTTCTTATATAATCATCACATTCTTTTTTATTATACTTTTTTTTCTTAAATTGTTGTATATTATTTATATAAAATCTATTTATCTCATCTTTATGAACATAATCTAAAAAATTTAAAATGCCATCAGTTACTAATATATAGCTTAATGCATTATACTCACAAATCCCAAAATTCCAAAATTCACGTCCAGCTGAAAGGGGAAATACTTCATTAGCAAATTGTCCCGAATATTCTACAGTAATCTTTTCTAATATTCCGTTTTGTTTTATTATAAGAATTGCACCATCTCCACAATGTCCATAAATTCCCCATAAATTTGTTATCACAATACATGTTAAAGTTGTATCAAATATCCTAGTATCGTATTGTTTTTCTTCAGCAAGTTTATTAATATTAAGTAAAGCTTCTCTATATCCATTTTCCAGTAATTGTATTCCCTCTATATCTGACATATCATCATAATAATTTTCTAAGAATAAAGAAATAAGAGTATCTGCTGCAAGTTTTGCTCCTATATCTGAATACATTGCCGTTCCCACTCCATCAGCAATAACTGCTATTACTCCATTTTTAAAGGATTCGCTCCTATTATAATCTTGACACACGTTTTTACCTTCTCCTATTACTGACGCTCCAAAACAATATGTCATAATCTCCTCCATCTTTTTAAATTTTAGTATATTATATAGTTATATAATACTCATTAACTATTCAAACATAGATGTGACTGAAATTTGATCTGGTGTTACTGTAATTGGTTCTGCTGGTGGAAAAGAAATTTGCGCATTCTTTGCACCGTTTGAAACAGTAGTAATACTATTTGATAGCCATCTAAATAATGTTGTTAAATTTCCTATTTCATTTGCTAACTCATAGGCATGAGATTTTCCAAAATGAATATTATCAGGTGATGCTATCTCTTTTAATACTAATTTAGCAATTTTAATATTCTCTTTTTCAACTTCATTATTTTCTTGCATTTCACTTGGTCCAATATAAAACGTAAAACTTACAATATGTTTTTTAGCGATTTCATCTTTAATTCTGTTTCTAAACCATCTCCAATTTTGATCAAAATAACCATTTTCATCTGTAGGATAGCCATCACTCATTATAACTAACCATGGTCTATAATAATTAATACTTTTTTCACGATAAAACGATTTTATTTGAAAAATCTGATTTAAAGCTAAATCTATAGCGCCTTCCATAGGTGTAATCCCATTTGCTGAATATTTTTTTATATTCCATTTTTCTATACTTGTAAAACTTTGGCTTATCCGTGCTTTATTCCCTCCCATCTCTATAACAGCAATATCTACACAATCATTTGCCATTTGGTTTTGTTCTAATGCGTTATAAAATGCTCTTATACCACTATTCAATTCGTCAATTTTTCCTACCATTGAAGAAGATGTATCTACTATAAGCACTACTGGACATCTTTTTACTTGCACTATAATTTCTCTTGGCATAGAATACTCAACAATCTCATTATTCATAATAGTTCATTCCTTTCATAACTTTTATTATTATTTTCTTTCTCTATTGAATAATATTTATTAATTCTAATGTATAAATATAATTTCTCATAAAATCCAAATTCTAAAAAACAATTTCTACACTTATAATAATTTTGTTTATTTTCTTCTCAACTTTAATATGGTTTATATAATATACACTATTATAAATTATTTGTCCTACTCTAATAAAATTTTTTATCTTTTTGTTCTTTTAGTTTTTTTGAACAATCTTTTACAAATTTTATTTATAATTATTTTTTCCCATTTAAAATACAATTATTTATTACTTCTTTTTAAGATTTTACATTTTTTATTTTATATTGTCAAGTATTTTTCTATAAAAATTCTTTATGATTTTTATCTACAGATTATTGTATACAATTCAATGATTATGATATCTTTAAGTTTAATTTATTTGGCTTGGTTCACTTATTTTTTTATATCTATTCTATAAATGAGCAAATTTGAAAAATTGCACAAAACTATACTTCTGTCACTTTCATGATACAACATAATCGAATTTGAGGTGTCTTTCTTTTATGCAAAATCACGAACTTGCTCATTTATAGTATCTATTTTTATATTCTAAAAAAAGTAAATACTTTCGACATATGACGATTTATGAAGAGTATTGACAATAAAAAAATTATGAGTATAATATATTATTATGAAAAGATAGTCTTTTTAAAAAGTACTTTTTCTAAATATGTCAAAGCAATGGGAGGCTCGGACTTTTTTGCAAAACATGATAAATTGTTCCAAGGAATATATTTTTAAGATCAACTAAAGTATTTTTGTAAAAATAAAATTAATTTCTCAACTTTCCCAGCACCAAAGCTAGTGCAAATGCTTGAATTATCAAGCAAAAAATGTAATAAATTGGTGTATTGACATTAAGATAGCACTTAATCTTTGGTATCCTAAGATCACCACAATACAAATCATACAAAGAAGAGGTGCTGATCTTATGATAAAC
>CANRVK010000054.1 GCA_947643285.1 uncultured Eubacteriaceae bacterium | reverse complement strand
GAAGCGGGGCTGCGAATTTAGTGTCCGTTACGTCTGGAACGGAGCGAGAGCGCGGTTTCGTTGGAATAGGTGCTTGCCGTGCGGAAACATATCTTTTATGTAATCTAAACCATTAATAATAAGGATTGAGAATATTTCTATAGATTTTACTTGCTTTTTAACATATTAATGCTATAATAATTATAACTGGAAAAATTTTACATATTAGGAGGCGTTTATGTCATCGAAAAGATATATTATATCAGATGCCTCGAAACAAGTAGATGTTGAGGCTCATGTATTACGATACTGGGAAGACGAGTTAAGCTTAGAGATTCCGAGAAACGAAATGGGACACCGATACTATACAGAAGAAAATATTAAGTTGCTAAAGAATATTAAATTTCTAAAAGAACAAGGATTCCAGTTAAAGGCCATTAAGATGCTCTTACCTGAACTAATCGCTTCCGGAGGGGCGAACTTAGATCGTATATTAGACCTTAAAGAGGAATTAAATAGTAAGGTACTAGAAGAAGAACAGGAAAAACAAATACCACAATATGAAGAAGAAGGACAGCCATCTTCTTATAAGGATTTAAGAGATGATGTAGAAATTACTGTTACACAGACCAGAGAGGTAGAGCCTGCCCGAGTGGAAAAGATATCTGTTAACGATGACAAAATGCAGCAGTTTCAAGCGATTATTACAAATATTGTTTCACAAGCACTAATTGAAAATAATCCTCTGTTAGGACAAGAATTGAGCGAACAGGTGAGTGATAATGTACTAAAAGAATTAAATTATCTGATGCGCTTAAAGGAAGAAAAAGAGGACGAGCGTTTTAAGAAATTAGATGAAACAATTCGTATCTATCAAAAAGGTCGTTCTGAGGCAGCAGTTACAAAAGAAAACGGGAAAAAACCAAAAAAGAGAAGAAGATTTTTCGGAAAAAAGGCGTGATTTGAAAATCATAAAAAATAAAAAGACAAGCATTTATTGACGAAAAGAGGGAAAACTTATACACGTTCATTTTTCTGAAAAAACAAATATGATATATCTAAAAAGACAAGCTTATATAATACAAAAAGATATGGCATCTGCATAAAACATTTGCCATATCTTTTTGTATTCATGAATAATTTTTTAATTATTATCGTTTTAATTTTACTGTGCAATAGCACCTGCAGGACATGCAGCAGCACAAGCGCCACATTCTACGCAAACATCAGGATTAATTTCGTATTTGCCATCTCCTTCAGAGATTGCGCCTACTGGACATTCACTTTCACAAGTTCCACAAGAAACACATTCATCACCAATTTTGTATGCCATACTAAAAATCCTCCTTTAAAATTTTCTCGATATATAATAACTTTACTCCTACATTTTAATACAAAAATTAAATTTAGACAAGTGGTAATTGCAGAGAATTTATAGAAATATTAGTTATTTATTTTTTCCTGTTCGTGTCCCTGCTTTTCTTGCTGCGCTAGTATCCCTTGTAAGATATATTCCTTTGCTCTTAAAGCTTCTGATTTTTCAAGAGGAGGCAGATCTTTGAGGGGGTAGTCTATCCCTAATTCTTTATATTTCGTGATTCCCATATCATGATAAGCTAAGACATCTAAAGCTTTGAGATTAGATAACGTGCCTAAAAACAATCCGAGCTTATAAAGATATCCATGTGCATAAGTGATAGTAGGAACAACTACATGACGAACCCATAAAGGAATATTTTTTTGATCTAAATAACGAGCAAACTCTAAAATATGCTTATTTGAGTGCTTTGTGAGCCAGATATGCTCTTCTTCATCAATATGTTTGATATCTAACATAACCAAATCTGTTACATTCATCAAGCGGTCGAGCTTTTCTAAATAAGAATGATTACTAGGATTATAGGTGATACCAGAGGTATCAATACAAGTGTGAATCTTTTTTTTCTTAGCTTTTTCAAACAGTTCAATCAAAAAATCAATTTGAAGCAGAGGTTCTCCACCCGTTACAGTAAGACCACCACCTTTTAAAAAAGGTCGATATTTTTCATAATCTTCTAAAATAGAATCAGGAGATTGTAAAGTTCCTCCCTGTGTAGTCCAAGTATCAGGATTATGACAATAAAGACAACGCATAGGGCATCCTTGTACAAAAACTACATATCGAACGCCCGGACCATCTACTGTACCAAAAGTTTCAATCGAATGAATTCTGCCATCCATAAGAATCCTCCTTTTTAATATAGCAAAAAAGATTATATTCCAGTATAATATTATGGAATATAACCTTTTCGCTTATAAGAAATCGCGTTTTTTATACACAGAGGAGCATAGAAAATATCTGCTGCCTCAATATACATCCACACGACGAGTAATAGAGAAAGAATTCCCCTACTCGATTTTACATACCTGTATGGAAGGTACGAGAAATAACATCATCTTGTTGTTCTTTTGTCAATTTTGTGAAGTTTACAGCATATCCAGATACACGTACTGTCAACTGAGGATATTTTTCAGGATGAGCTTGTGCATCTAATAAAGTTTCTTTAGAGAATACATTTACATTTAAATGATGTCCTCCTTTTTCCACATAACCATCTAACATAGTAACTAAGTTATCAATTTGTTGCTGACTTGTCATAATAATTTCCTCCTAATTTTCCTCTCCATCAACACCGCTTTCTAAAGTAGGCACTCGACATGCCATATTTTTAGAATTGCAATCGGAACTGATAGTTTTTTCTACTTGTTTTTGAGCTTTTTTATTGGCTGTAAGAGCATTCACATCAATATTCATATGTCCGCCACCATCAGCCATAAAATTATCTAACATAGAAACAATATCAGATATCATATCTTCCTTTGATTTTGAAGTATTCATAAATAAAATCCTTTCGTTTGCCATAGCAAAAACCCGCTACCTTTAGGAGATGAGCAGTTCCTCTTTTAACAGAAATATACTTTATTCTAATGTTTCTGTTGGCTTAAATCTAATTTAATATCACCAGAGAAGACACGATCTTCTTTTCCAAGTGCTCCCGGAATGATAGAAAAAGTATTAGAAATTCCATCTTGTGCTTCTGTAAATGGAAGTTTAGATACAGAAGATAAAGATGCTAATGCTCCATGTGTATCTCGACCATGCATCGGATTAGCACCCGGAGCAAATGGTTCACCTTTTTTTCTTCCATCTGGAGTAGATCCTGTATTTTTACCATAAGTGACATTAGATGTGATGGTCAAAATAGAAGTAGTTGGAATACTCTCGCGGTAAGTGTAATGACTTCTCACCATATTCATAAATTTCCTCACAATTTCCACCGCTATTTCATCTACCCGATCATCATTATTCCCATATTTCGGGAAGTCCCCTTCAATGTTATAATCCACTACAACTCCATCTTCATCACGAATGACAGAAACTTTTGCATATTTAATCGCAGATAAAGAATCAGCCACTACGGAAAGACCAGCAATACCAGTTGCAAAATAGCGTTTTACCTCTTTATCATGCAATGCCATTTGAAGTCTTTCATAGGAATATTTATCATGCATATAGTGAATGACATTTAAAGTATTGACATATAAATCAGCAAGCCATTCCATCATATCAATATAACGTTCCATTACTTCATCATAATTTAATACATCAGAAGTGATAGGACGGTATCTAGGACCAACTTGTACTTTTGTCACTTCATCGACACCACCATTAATAGCATACAATAAACATTTTGCTAAATTGGCACGAGCGCCGAAAAATTGCATTTCCTTACCTACGCGCATAGAAGAAACACAGCAGGCAATAGCATAATCATCTCCATGAGTGACACGCATTAAATCGTCATTTTCATATTGAATAGAAGAGGTTTCAATAGAAACTTTTGCACAGAAGCGTTTAAATCCTTGTGGAAGTTGAGTAGACCAAAGTACAGTCATATTTGGCTCTGGAGAAGTCCCTAAATTATAAAGCGTGTGCAAATAACGAAAAGAACTCTTTGTAACTAAATGACGACCATCAATTCCAATACCAGCAAGAGACTCTGTAACCCATGTAGGATCTCCAGCGAATAGCTGATTATATTCAGGAGTACGCGCGAATTTTACTAAACGCAGCTTCATAACAAAATGATCAATAAATTCCTGAATTTCCTCTTCTGTAAAAGTGCCATTCTCTAAATCTCTTTGAGCATAACAATCAATAAAAGTGGAAGTACGTCCCAAAGACATAGCAGCCCCATTTTGTTCCTTAACAGCAGCTAAATATCCAAAATAAAGAGCTTGAATCGCCTCTTGACAGTTGGAAGCTGGTTTAGAAATATCACATCCATAAATTTCTGCTAATTTTTTCAACTCTTTTAAAGCTTTAATCTGCTCCGATAATTCTTCCCGGTTACGAATATTAGTTGGTTCCATAACTTTAGGAGTAAAAGCCTTTTGTGCCTCTTTATCCATAATCAAAAAATCTACACCATATAGTGCGACACGACGATAATCTCCAATGATACGTCCGCGTCCATAAGCATCTGGAAGACCTGTGATAATGTGATTAGAACGAGCAACACGCATTTCAGGAGTATAGACATCAAACACTCCAGCATTATGCGTTTTTCTGTGTATCGTGAAAAATTCTTTTACTTCAGGATCAATGGTATATCCATTATCAGCACATGCCTTTTCTGCCATTCGTATTCCACCATAAGGCTGCATAGAGCGCTTGAAAGGTTTGTCTGTCTGAAATCCAACAATCTTTTCTAAATCTTTATTTAAATATCCTGCACCATGAGAAGTGATGGTAGAAACAATTTTCGTATCCATATCTAATACGCCGCCAGCTTCTTTTTCCTGTTTGCTCAATTCCATCACTTGCTCCCAGAGCTTTTTCGTAGCTTCTGTGGCATCTGCTAAGAAAGAATCATCTCCGTCATAAGGAGTATAATTTTTTTGGATGAAATCCCTTACATCTACTTCCGTTTCCCATTTTCCACCAACAAAATCCCGCCATTCCTCTCTCATTGGATTTTCCTCCTAAATAAAATATTTTATAATTTATGAAAATTTATGGTTAATAAACAAATAAAAGTAGTAAATCTGAATGTCGTTTTTTATTATATATGAATCCTGTATACACGTCAAGACGAAATCTGAAAGAAAATTTATCATGAAATGTAAAATTTTTACTATTTAAAACCTTTTCATGGTTGTTTCAAAGAGGTTCGCTCCAGCAAGACCCTATTCCAACGAAGACGCGCTCCCGCTCCGTTCCAGACGTAACGGACACTAAATTCGCAGCCCCGCTCCTTGCGGAACTGCTCATTAACGGGCAAGCGTCTTCCAAGGGTCTTCTTTTGGAATAGGGTCTTGCTTCCGCTAGTTTGTAGCGGACGGCGACGTTGTAGAGCAAGTTTCAGCTCGTTGATACAAATTGTTTATTCCATTAATCTGTTGTGCTAGTTAAATTAAATAGTATTTTTATTTACATAGAATATAAAATACAAAAAAATATCTTATAAATTACATATTCTAAGTAAATTAACTCGTTGTGCTAGTTGAAGAAAAAAATACTCATAAAATAGCGCTTTTTACTTATACAGAATATAAAATTTAAAAGAAACATTTTTATAAATTTCAATTTTTCAGTAAACTAGCACAACGAAACAAAATGATAACAACAACTTGACCTTTTACAAACTTGTAGAAAACATAATTTTTCCCTAGAATAGCCAACAAATTAGCGGAGGCAAGACAGTATTCCAAAAGAAGACCCTTGGAAGACGTTGGCACTTAATGAGCAGTTCCGCAAGGAGCGGGGCTGCGAATTTAGTGTCCGTTACGTCTGGAACGGAGCGAAAGCGCGTCTTCGTTGGAATACTTTCTTGCCGTAGCGAACCTTTGGTCAAAACGTTCCCTCTAAATTCATACTTATAATATATCTTCTTTATAAAATATAAATTTCTTGTCAACAACACACTATTAGAAATATAGAAAAAGGACATCCTGTAGAATAGTTTTTACAGGATGTCCTTATCTTATTCGGATATTTTACTATTCTTTTGTAGCTAAATATTCATTTAGAATATCTACTAGCTTGTCCGCATCCATCTGATGCACCATAGCCGCTTCTTCTAAAGATTCTCCCTGTGCAGAAGGGCAGCCGATACAATGCATACCAGCTCCCATGAGAACTGCTGCTAATGAAGAATCTATTTGTAAAATATCACTGATAATCATATCTTTTGATATTTGAGCCATTGTGAGTCCTCCTAAATAAAATAGTGATTCTGCTAGTATTATAATATGTTTGCTAATATTTGTAAAGCAGAGTCTTTTAAAATTGTTTGATAATGTTCTTGATAAAATAATTCTCTATCCATAGAAACAGCTTCTTTATTTCCATATTCTGATACAATATTAATAATTTGATTAAATTGTACAGGTGTATGCTCAGATTTATTCAATATTAGATAGTATGTGCGAGATACAGGATTCCTATAAAGGGAATTTTTCCCGAAATATACCTCACGCAGAATAGAAGCTAAAGATTCAATGGTTTTAAAATCATGAAAAGAATAGATGCGAATGAGATTCGCATTTTCTGAAGTGTCAGAGTCTTCTTTTTCCTTTTCTGCTTCAGGAGTATTTTCTATAATTTTTGTAACATTTTGAAAGTCATCTAAATTGACTTCCGTTTCATTGGAATTAGAATTAGAAAAAAGTTCTAAAACTTCATCTGCTCCTTCTAAATCATCTGTATTATCATAACCTTCTAATTCCTCCATATCATCAAATTCATCTTCAAATGATGGAGCGAATTTAGAAAAACGGGTATCCAATTCTTCAGGGTCATCTACTTTAGTAATAATTAAAACAATGGATTCGGATGACATAGGAATAGCTTCTATCATAAGTGGAAAATCGTCAGCTTCAAATCCAAACTCATAAGAAGCTTGCTGCATCATATCGCGAAATAAACTTTTTGCTTTTTCTGTTCCATAGGCTAATTCACTGATTTTTATTTCACGCGATGCGAGATCTGTTTTGTTTAAAGTACAACGAATTTGATTGTCACTAATTTTTTCAATCTTCATATTTTATCACTCCCTGCCACTATTACGTTTGCTTTTATATCGACATAAAATCAAAACGACATTAGGACTTAAAAGGTTTTCCTTTTTTACCCCTATAGTATAAACCATAAATTCTTTATAGTAAAGATAAAATCACAAAATGTCGAAAATTTCATTAATTTTATCTTGTCATGAATGGAAATTTCTGTTATAATGCTCAAAGAAGGTATCCTTCATTTCTTTTTATCTTGTAAAAAAGGAGGTATTCCCATTTCTAAAAAAATCTTATGTCAATCCTATTATCTTAAAAAAATCATCGGAAGTGGTGGAAATGGTACAGTATATCTAGCGGAACATATGACATTACATTACAAATGTGTAATCAAATGTATACGAAAAATTCAGAAGTTTCAAGTCAATTCTCTATTAGAAGCAAATATTTTAAAAAAGTTAAAGCATCCTTTTATTCCTAGCTTATATGATACCCAAGAAGATGAAAAATATTATTATTTAATCGAAGAATTTCTAGAAGGGCGATCTTTAGATTCTTATAGCAGCAGAAAGAAGCTATCTCATTCTCAAATAATTTCTATTTTATATCAATTATGTGAAATATTACAATATCTACATGAACAGAATCCAGAGCCTATTTTATATTTAGATTTACAGCCAAAAAATATTTTGATTCAAAGAGGAAAAGTTAAATTAGTGGATTTTGGAAATGCTAGGAGCTATTCTGATTTAAAAAAACAAAAATTTTTTTATGGCACACTGGGGTTTGCCGCTCCAGAACAGTATGAAGGGGGAGAGATAGAAGAGAGTACAGATATTTATTCATTGGGGGCGATATTTTATTTTTTATTTACGAAAGAGATTCCGTCCAATAAGACTTTATGGAAGGAGATACCAGAAAATTATCAAAATATCATAAAAAATTGCCTTTATCATAAAAAAGAAGAGAGATATCAAAGTATTTTAGAAGTGAAAAAAGAAATACAAAAGTTAAAAGAAAGAGAAGATACAAAAAAATGGAGAAGGAAATGGGGGGAGAAAAAGTTGACAGTGGCAGTAGCTGGCACAAAAGCGGGAATCGGAGTCACACATATTTGTTTTGCATTCGCAAAGTATATAGCAAAAAGGCAGAGTTGTCTATATTTAGAAAAAAATTCTTCAAAAACGGTGGAATCTTTAATAAAAAAGGAAGGGTTAAGATATGAAAAGATGGGATATCGCTATCAATCTTTTTATTTGGGAGAAGAAGTGGAGGAGGAGTGGGAAAAGATTTCTGTTATCATAAAGGATTATGGGAGATTAACAGAAGAAAATTATGAAGAGTTTCAGAAAGAAGAACATAAGATCATGGTGATGGGAATAAGACCATGGCAGGAGATGGGAGAGTGGAAAGAAAAATTAAAAGGAGAAAAGATTTTATATTTAGTGAATTTCACAGAGGGAAAGGAATTCTATATCTGGCAGAAAAAGAATAAAATCGGATATCGAGTGCCATACATGCCAGATCCATTTACAAATGAAAATAGAACATTTTGGGAGGAAATTTATAAGAATATAGATGGGGATTAAGTGAAGATGTTGTATATTGGATAAGTTTGGAATGATGGGATTAGCTATAGAGTCGAGTGGATTTTTTAATAGGGTCATATTTTTTTATTCTCTATCATAGGAGTAGCCGCCTGCCAGAAGAAAGAGAATAAGAAAATTATTTATAATATATCACAAATAAAAAACTTATTTCGTGAAAGAGAAATGGAGATTATAATGAGAATAAATATTGATTTTTATGAATTTTCGGAGCTGAGAAATCAATATCTAGCTCTGATAAATGAATTGGAGGCGTATCGAAAAAACCAGATAGAACTTATTTTAAATGGAAAAAGAAGCTCGCCAGTAGAAATCGCGACTGCGTGTATGGTACAGGAAGAAGGATCTTATATGAGAGATTACATAGGAAATGAAATAGGAAAGGTGGTGGAAGTGAGATTTGATAGAATAGGGGAAGTTTAAGAGAAAAGATGGGGGAAATGATAAGTGAAGTTTTGGAAAAGTTTGAAATAAAGAACAAAGCGAGATAAGTGAAAAAAAGAACTCCTCTTTTAAAATATCCATTCGATTGTATAGCTAAGAGATTATAAATTTTGTTTTAAAAATAAGAAAGGTTTTCTTAAGGATAAACACGCTAATAGACAGGAGAAAAGTTGTGTGATATACTAATGCAAGTGAAGAACAGAAAAAACATAAGAAAAGGAGAAAAATAAACGAATCGATTGTAGGAGGAAAAGGGATTGAAAAAAGCCATGAAGAAAAAATTGATCTCTGTAGGGGTAGCATCAGGATTAATGATAGTGATTATAGGATGCTTAGGTGTGAATAAATTAATAGAACACTATACGCCCACGAATGAGAAACAGGATTTATATACTTATTTTGAAATACAAGATGAAAATGAAGCAATTATTTCGCTGCAAAATAATAGATTAGAAGAAAGAGCAGAGATTGTAGACGGAGAAATTTTTGTGCCATATGAATTGGTAAAGGATAATTTTAACTCTAGATTCTATTGGGACGAATCTGCCTCTCTTATGGTTTTCACTACAGCTACAGAGGTATATAAAATACCTTTAGAAAGTAAGAATTATACTATAAATGGAGAAGAAAGAGCAGAAGAATTTATTATTTTAAAGAATATAGAGGATAGATTATACTTAAATATTGATTTTGCGAAACAATATTCAGACTTTTATTATGAATATTATCAAGAACCGAATAGAATTATGGTTTATAATGAATGGGGAAATGTAGATTATACTACTTTGAGTAAAGATGGAAAAATAAGGGTATTAGGTGGAATTAAAAGTCCTATTCTGGCAGAATTAGAAAAGGGCACAAGGGTTTTAGTAAAAGATTTGATGGAAAATTGGGCGCATGTACAGACAATAGATGGGATAGATGGATATATTCAATTAGAATATTTAGGAGATAGCCAAATAGTGACTTTAGAAAATCCTGATTATATAGAACCTGTTTATCCGAATATTCAGAAAGATTATAAAATAAATATGGCATGGCATCAGGTGGGAGGATATATAGGAGCAGATGGATTTCAACAGGCGATGCAAGGAGTGAGCGGAGTGAATACCATAGCGCCTACTTGGTTTTTTATGTCTGACAATGACGGAAATATCGTTTCTTATGCGACGCATGAATATGTGCAGAAAGCGCATGAAATGGGGATAGAAGTCTGGGGATTAGTGCAAAACATGGACTATGATATCAGTTCTTATCAGATTTTATCTAGAATGGCTAGCAGAGAAAATCTGGTGAATCAGTTGATTTCTAAAGCATTAGAATATGATTTAGATGGAATTAACGTGGATATTGAAGAATTGAGTAATGATGCAGAAGATGGTTATATTCAATTTATAAGAGAATTGTCGATACAATGTCGAAAACATGGGTTGGTGTTGTCTATTGATAATTATGTACCCACTGCTTTTACCAGTCATTATAATCGAAAAGAACAGGGGATAGTAGCAGATTATATTGTTATCATGGGATATGATGAACATTATGCAGGAGTAGGGGAAGCCGGTTCTACTGCTTCGATTGAATTTGTGAAGAATGGGATAATAAAGACATTAGAAGAAGTTCCAAAGGAAAAGGTGATTAATGGCATACCATTTTATACAAGAGTATTTAAACAGATTCCAGAGAATGTAGCAAAAGAAGGGCAGGAAGGAGTTTTAGTAGAAGATACAAATTCTGAATTAGGGAGATATTTATTGGACAGTGAGGCTGTTTCTATGGGAAAAGCAGAAAGGCTTTTACAAGAAAATAGTGTGAATCCTATTTGGAATGATGCATTAGGGCAGTATTATGGAGAATATATGAAAGATGGAATAAAATATCTCGTCTGGCTGGAGGAAGAGAAATCCATCGGTTTAAAGATGCAGTTGATAAAAGATTATGAATTGGCAGGAGTGGCAGAATGGAGTTTAGGGTTAGCTAAAAATACGATTTGGGAAGTGATTCGTTCTTATTTAGAGTGAATATTGGAATTAGAGAAAAGAAAATAGACTATTTAAAAGGAAATCTTCATATTTATATAGAAAGAAATAGTTAATATAGAAGTAATATTTAAAATAAAAATCCACAGAAGAAGGAAGTTAATTTACTAGCTTCCCTATTTTGTGGATTTTTTTATTATTTTATGTAATTTTACATAATGAGTACTATTTACCATATAATAGTGAGGGCATTATTTAGAAAAGAAGTTTTTAAATACAAAAGTTTTTTCTATAATTTTTTTATTAAATAGACTTAAGATATGGTAAAAAAGAAAATATAAGAGTGGAGGGGCAGATAGTATGAATAAAAAATTGGAGCTTTTTATGGGGTTAGTTTTAATTTTAGCAGTTTCTGTATTGGCAAAAAATATGGGAGTGCTAGAAAGTATGGATCAGATGAGAGAGAATAAGGTGATTGTACTTGATGCAGGACATGGCGGGTCAGATCCGGGGAAAATTGGGATAAACAAGGCGCTGGAAAAAGATGTGAATTTGAGTATTGTTTTAAAATTGAAAGAAGAATTAGAAAAGAAAGGCTATCAGGTGGTGCTCACTAGAGATACAGATGAAGGACTCTATAAAGAAACAGATAATAATAAAAAACAGGCGGATATGAAGAAGAGATGTGAGATCATTGAAGAAAGTAAATGTATCTTAGCAGTGAGTATCCATCAGAATAGTTTTCAGACAGAAGATATTTCAGGACCACAAGTATTTTATTTTACTACTTCTATAGAAGGGAAAAAGGTAGCTACTATTTTACAGCAGAAATTGATTGAATGGCTGAAACCCAAAAAGGAAAGGGTAGAAAAAGCGAATGATACATATTATTTATTAAAAAAAGTATCTTGTCCTATTGTGATTGTGGAATGTGGGTTTTTATCAAATCAAACAGAAGCAGAATTGCTAGTGACAGAAGAATATCAACAAAAAGTGGCAGAAGCGATTGGGGAAGGGATTGAGGAGTATTTAAAAGAAAAAAAATAGAAAAAGGGATAGGGATATTTTAATAGTAGGGGTTCGCTGGTTCGCTATGGCAAGGAACGATTCCAACGAAGCCGCGCTCTCGCTCCGTTCCAGACGTAGTGGTACTAAGCTCACAGCCCATAAAGAGCTGTTTGCTAAGTACCAATGTCTTCCAAGGGGCTTCTTTTGGAATTCGTTCCTTGCCTTCGCTCGTTTGTTGGCGCTTTTTCGTTGTGAAAAGTGAATTTGACTATAATAAATGTATAGAATAAAAGGGTTTCACTTCTTCTTATTCTAATGGAACAGCATATTGGAAAACATGGTACATACCAGAAGTTTTTATTTTCCAATATTTTAATTGTTGTTTTCCATCAGAAGAGGAAGGAGGATTTTTTAATTCATAAATATTATCTTTAATATGTTCTATTTTTATTTGAGAAGTAGGAAAACCTAGATCGGATAATTTGGATTTTATAGCCATATTGGGAAGAAAGTATAGAATTTCCCAATAAAAGAAGAATAATATTAATAAAATGAAAACAATTTCTAGTATAAATTTATATTTTTGCATTTTTATTAGTCCCCCCATTTTCTATATTTCTAATATTTATATAAAGATACTATAAAATTGAGAAAAAATCAACATATATGAATGGAAAATAAAAATATATTGAGCTTATAAGCATATAAAAGGAGAGTAAGATAAACGTATTCCAAAGATAAGGAGGACAAATAATGGACGAAATTGAAGAGTATGATTTTGGATTGCGTTTAAAAAAACTCAGAAAGCGTAAGAAATTATCACAAACAGAGTTAGCAAAGAAGATAGGAGTTACAAAAAGTACGATTTATCGTTATGAAAGCAACACATTGTCCCCATCATTAGATAAAGCCATTTTATTAGCACAGATTTTAGATACAACCTTAGATTATCTCGCAGGACTCGATAAAATTCCTACAATTAAGATAGACAATCTATCCGAAGATCAGATAGAATGGTTAAATAATACGATAAAAATTGTACTAAAAAACAGCCCAAATGAAAGGTAAATAATAAGAAGCGTTAATATAGTGACTTAATAAAAGAGTTACTTTATTGACGCTTTTTTATTTTACATGATTATATTTTTATTAGATATTGTGATTGAATTTTTATAAGTAAAAGAGTTCGCGTAATAACATATTACGCGAACTTTTCGATTATAAATATAACATGTTTTTTATTAAAATGCAAGTATAAACCTAGAAATTTATATGCCATAGTTTAGATTACTTAAAAATGAAAGGTTCGCTACGGCAAGGAAGTATTCCAGCGAAGCCGCGCTCTCGCTCCGTTCCAGACGTAGCGGTACTAAATTCGCCGTTTCGCTTCTTGCGAAACCGCTTATTAAGTACCAACGTCTTCCAAGGGGCTTCTTATGGAATACTTCCTTGCCT
>CANRVK010000053.1 GCA_947643285.1 uncultured Eubacteriaceae bacterium | reverse complement strand
AATTTAGTACCGCTACGTCTGGAACGGAGCGAGAGCGCGGCTTCGTTGGAATGATCTCTGGTCTTATGCGAACCTTATTGAAACTTTGAAATTAATAGTAGAAAAATATGTTAACTAAATGTTAATAAAACAAAATAAGACATTAAAAAAATATAGAACAAAATTTTAATAAATTTATAAGAGAATTTTAGTAAAACCTTATAAACTTAAAAAAAGAATAGAACTACAAAAAAATAATTACTTATACAGATATTAACTTAATAGAGAAAAATTGTTAGAAAATGATATATTGTTCAGAATGAAATAAAGAAAATTGAAAGGAAAATATAGGAAGTGTTTATTATATACAAGAATCACAAAAATCCAAAACGTAAAAAAGACATTATGCACAAAAAAAATGCAATACTTACTTGACAAAATGTAAACTAGATGTTAATATAATGTCAGGTTAATTATTAAAAAAGTTTGAGAATTCTTAAGAGGAAATAAAATAATAGAAAATAAACGAAAAATCAATAAAATTTTCTTTAGAAGAAGAATCACATAAGAACAGCAAGAAAGGAATTTTAAGATTATGGAATTTAGTTTTAAGAGATTGCCAGAAAGGTTTCAAAAATCTCTTTCTATATTAGGGGAACGATATCATTTTATAGAGAGTGATGCTGGCAGAGAAATTGAGTTTATTTCTGGTGATGAGAACCATCTTAAGATACATGCAGATGAACATAAGATTATGATAACTTGTGGTTTTGATGCTGCATTTTATCGGGGAGTCTGTACAGTTGTTCAATATGCACAAAAAGGAACGACAGAGTTTGAATTAGAAGAGGAAGTTTGGTTTCCATTTAATGGGCTTATGGTAGACTGCTCAAGAAATGGAGTAATGAATATTTCTTATGCAAAAGAAATGATAGAAATATTATCTGCCATGGGTTTAAATGTGATGATGCTTTATATGGAAGATGTTTATGAGTTAGAAGGTTATCCTTATTTTGGATATTTAAGAGGGCGTTATTCTAAAGAAGAGCTGAAAGAATTAGACGATTATGCTTATCAGTTTGGTATAGAATTAATCCCTTGCATACAGACATTAGCACATATGGATCAATTTTTATATTGGGAAGAGATGGCATCGAAATATATTGATTTAGATAATGTTTTAAATGTAGGAAGTAAAGATGTAAAAGAACTGATAGAAAATATTATCACACAGCTTTCTAATACATTTCGTTCTAAAAGGATTCATCTGGGAATGGATGAGGCATATAATCTGGGAAGAGGAAAATATGCAGATGAACATGGAATGCGCAAGAAATCAGATATTATGAGAGAGCATTTGGAATTTATCTTAAGTATCTGCAAGAAGAATGGGAT
The DNA here is from genome assembly GCA_947643285.1 of uncultured Eubacteriaceae bacterium. Taxonomy (GTDB): domain Bacteria; phylum Bacillota; class Clostridia; order Lachnospirales; family Lachnospiraceae; genus MGBC136627. Next base: position 12,445 of record CANRVK010000053.1, on the reverse strand, counting down.
AAGACCTATTATTTGGGACGATATGTTTGTGAGAGAATATGCAGCAGATGGAAAGGTCATTATTCCAGATGATATGGATTTGATGTATTGGGATTATTATAACAATACAAAAAAACATTACATAGAAAATATTAAAGTGAGAAAGAATTTTAGTAATCATGTAATGTTTGCAGGCGGAGCTTGGAAGTGGACAGGCTATGCACCACATCATGCGAAAACGTTTGCCGCAACAAATGCTTCTTTAGCTGCATGTAAGGAAGAAGGCATTAAAGAAGTAATGACAACTGCTTGGGCAGATGATGGGTGTGAGTGTCCTATCAGTGCGATGCTTTTTGGAACAGTCTTATTTGCAGAACATGGTTATAAAAAAGAAGTATCCCAAGAAGAATTTTCAGAAAAGTTGAAATTTTATACAGGGATGTCTTTTGAAGAATTCATGAAGCAGCAAGAAATTGATATTTATCCGGAATATGAAGAGAAGACAGCTACTGTAACACCCGGAAAGTATGGTTTTTATGAAGATCCGCTCTATAGCATGTTTGTATATCATACAAGAGATACAAAAGGAGATATCACTGTTCACTATCAGAATTTAGCTCAATACTTTGAAAAATCTGCAGAAGAGCAGAAAAATGAAGCATTAAAAGCAGCACAGGAATTTTATGCATGTTATTGTGAATTTATGAGATATAAATGGAATTTAGGGCTTAATATTTATGATGCTTATCAGAAAAAAGATAATAAGGCGATTCTTGATGTCATAGAAAAACAGCTTGTTCCTGCAATAGAGAGAATAGATAAGGTACGGTTAGCACGCCAAAAAGAATGGAATATCACAAATAAAATTTATGGTTTTGAAGTTTTAGATGTGAGAATGGCTGGTGTAAAACAGCGTATGGAAACAGCAAAAGAAGTATTAATGGAGTACATAAATGGTGTGATAGACAAGATAGAACCACTTGAAGAAGAAAGACTTCCTGTTGTGCCTTACAGGGAAAAAGGAATGGGAGAAGTAATTCATTATAACCGCAGTTTGAGAGCCATGACACCAGGGAAAGTAGTTTGGTAAAATAAATTAGGTATCAGTGGAAAAGATGACTGAAAGATAGGGCAGAAACTTGTAGAGAATAGTTAGTCAATAGCCAAGTTTTAAGAGTAAAATATTAAAAATTAGAGAGAAAGGGGAAAGCTGTTAAAATAAACTTATAAAATAGAAAAATCAAACATTTATAAGCAGATATAGTGTTTTAGCAGTAGGAAAAGAAGGATGATACCTGAATGGTTTTCAAATGCCAAATTAGGAATTTTTATTCATTATGGTATTTATGCCGTAAATGGAATAGCTGAATCTTGGTCATTTTATAATGGCAGAATTTCATATGAAGATTATATGAAACAGTTAAATGGCTTCACTGCATCTAAATTTGATGCAGAAAAGTGGGCAGATTTAATCGAAAAGAGTGGTGCAAAATATGCAGTACTCACCACAAAGCATCATGACGGAGTGGCATTATTTGATACAAAATATAGTGATTTGAGTGTGATGAAAAAGACACCAGCCAAAAGAGATATTGTAAAAGAGTATGCAGAGGCGCTTCGTAAACATAATATTCGAGTTGGAATGTATTATTCTTTAATTGACTGGTCACATCCAGATTATCCGAGTGTGTATACAGATGGAAAAGTTCCAGAAGATTTGAGCACTGTGAATCGTTTCTCTTCTCCTACAGATGGTATTCAGGACGAAGAAACTTGGAAGAAATTTTTAGAATTTAATAACCATCAGTTATCAGAAGTGTTAGGTAATTATGGAAAAGTAGACTTATTGTGGTTTGATGGTGATTGGGAAAGAAGTGCTGAACAATGGGGATTACCAGAATTTAAGGACTATTTAAAGTCTTTTAATTCAGAGTTAGTGATAAATTCCAGATTAGCTGGTTATGGAGATTATAAGACACCAGAACAGGGACTTCCTATCACAAGACCAGAGGGTGCATGGGAATTCTGTACTACGGTAAATGATTCGTGGGGATGGCAGGCAAGAGATACTCATTATAAATCACTCAATCAAATTATTCGTATGTTTACTGATTGTATCAGCATGGGTGGAAATCTTTTATTGGACATCGGACCAAAAGAAGATGGCAGTATTGATGAAAGACAAGAAGAGTTGTTATTAGGATTAGGAAAGTGGATTCACACTCATGAAGAAGCTGTCTTTGGAACAAAGGAAGGTATCATGACCAGATATTGGACAGGCGGCAGCACTATTTCAGAGGACAATAAAACATTATATTTATTTGTTCATGATAACCCAAAAGAGAGCATTTGCCTGAAAGGGCTTTGCAATAAAATTAAAAAAATTACTGTTTTACATTCAGGAAAAGAGCTTACCTATGATATCTTAGGAGGTGTGCCTTGGTTTAACATACCAGGTGCTACTTGGATTAATTTAACAGCCCAAGATTGTCATGAAAACGTGACAGTTGTTAAAATAGAGCTGGAAGGGGAGATAGAGATGTATGGGGGAAGCGGAGCAGTAGTGACGCATAACTAAATATATCATTTATTTTATTATTTTAAGGAGGAATAGTATATGAAAAAAAGTACAAAGAAACTTTGGGCACTAGGTTTATCTGCTGCCATGGCGTTTTCTGTAACAGGTTGTGGTAATAATGGTGATAGTAATAATAACACTACTACACCTGCTCAAACAACAGCAAATAACAGTGAAACAACAACAACAGCAGCAAATCAAGATGAAACTACAACAGAGGCAGAAGAGAAATTTGATTTTGGCGGACAGACAGTTAGAGTATGGGGAAATGGTTTTGATCAGTTATTAAAAGAAGATGAAGATTTAAAATATGCGGAAGCAAAAGCAAAAATAGAAGAGAAGTATAATATTGTATTAGAACCAGTTACTTTAGATGGATATGATGGAACAAATGAAACACAGTTGTTGTTATCTTCTGTAGCTTCTGGCGATCCAGCTGCTGATATCGTGGTTTTAAATGTAGGCTCTTTCTTAGGCTGTGTTATGAATAATTTATTATTTGATATCACAGAGTACAAAGATGAGTATAAAGTAGGTTCTGCTTATTTAGATGCGATGACTTGGAATGGTAAATGTTATGGTATTTCTTATGATGATGTAGGAAGCTGCTGGGTACTGGTGTATGACAGAGATTATCTAAAACAAATCGGTATGGAAAAGACACCTACTGAGATGTTCATGGAAGGTAAATGGGATTATGAAAGCTTTAAATCTTATTTAGCAGATATGAAATCAAAACTTCCTGAAGGTGTATATCCAATCGGCGCTTATCCGTTCCATTGGGCTACTATGGCAGGAGCAGCAAATGGTTATCCTTGCTTAGATAATACTGGACATTTAGCATATAAAGATGAACCATTTATTGAAGCGATTCAATTATATAGAGATTTACAGACAACAGGTCTTGCAGCACCTGCAACACCAGTTGTAAAAGATGATGGAACAACCGGATATCAATTCCCTTATAAATATGATGATGAATCCATCGTATTAGCTAGAGCAGAGCAATGGGAGTTTGGTTATATCAGTTATGATTTCGGAATCGTTCCTTATCCTTGGGGTTCTAATGTAACATGTGACGGTGATTATAAAACATTGAGTGACAATTATAAAGCAGCTTTCACTTATTGGGGTGGTATTTCTGTATTAGATTCTGCAGTACAGAGAACAGGAATTCCTGGTAATATTTTAACAAAGATCGCACAGGATTATCAAGAATTAATTAATGACAAATCTTGGATGCATGATGCATATGAAAAAGAACAACGTGGCGAAAAAGATGTTGTATTCAGTTCTAGCCCGGGAGCAGCTGGAAGCTTTACAACTCAAGAAGATATTGAAATTAATGACTGGTTACATTCTCGTTTTGAATATGACTGGGCTTGGGGCGCTGATAGTGCAGAGTTAATGTCCGCTTGGAATTGCTTCAGAGATATTTATGGACCTGGTAATGATATACGTGCTACTCTTGAATCTTACTATAATGAAGCTGCAGCAAAGATGAAAGATGCAGGTTTATCCTTAAACTAAAATCAGTTTTTTAAAGTTTTCATTCATTCTAATAAAAAGCGAGGGAAAGCATTTTCCCCTCGCTTTTATAAGATAGTAACAAGAAAGCAAGCATCAAGAAAAGGAGGGAGAAGGATTTGAAGAAAAAAAGTAAAAGCAAGAAAGTGCTTATGGTTCTAGTGCCGATTGTAATCATCGCAATTATTATTATTGCAGTGACAAGAGGCGGCGACGATACTTCCATAAGAGATAGTATTCTGGCGGGTACTTATGACTTCGGAGCTTCTGACATGGTGACATATAATGAATATCTGGCAGGTTTTACAGATAATGATTATGTGAAAAATGCAGACCCTGTGAAAGTGGGCGGAAAAGATTACTCAGATAGCACAATGAGTGATTTAAAAGTAACAGATGGCTATTTATTTACGGGTGATAAGGGAAAAGTAACCTATAATTTTAACGTAAAACAGAGTGGTCTTTATTATATTTCTGTGAAGTATCGTCCAGTTGCAAACAGTACATTATCTATTGTGCGAAATGTTTATATCAATAATAAGATTCCTTTCGAGGAAGCAGAAGGTATCGTATTTGAACGTCTGTGGCAGGAAGAAAATAAAGATTTTTTGATGAACACAGATGGAAATCAAGCGATGCCGCTAGAAAAGCAGAAAGAAGAGAGTGCGACAAAAAATATCACCTCTTCAGATTACAGTGTAGCCGGGGATTTCGCTTTTTATTTTAAACAGGGTGAAAATACTGTGACTTTAGAATCTGTACAGGCAGATATGGGCATTGAAGAGATAAGCCTTGTGCCGGCTGAAAAATTGATGTCTTATCAGGAGTATTATGCTGCTAAAGTGGCAGAAGGAGTTCCGGTTATCGGCAGTGGGGATTTAGCTGATCCTATCACTATTCAGGCAGAAGATGCTCTAGTAAAATCCAGCCCTAGTATTCTTCCTCAAAATAACCGTTCTTCTACCAAAACACAGCCTTATCATTCAACTTATATCGTATATAATACAATAGGTGGTGAAAGTTGGAGTGCTACAGGCGATGGTGTTACTTGGCAAGTAGAAGCGCCAAAAGAAGGCTTATATAAATTAAGTGTTCGTTTTCGTCAGGCGCTGAACAGAGGTTTCTATTCCATCAGAGAGATAAGGATTAATGGAGAGCTTCCATTCCAAGAAGCAGCGGAAATTGCTTTCCCTTATAAAACAGATTTCCAATTTGAATATTTAGGAGATGAAAACGGAGATTATTATTTCTACTTAAAAGAAGGAACAAACACTATCACTATGACAGCTACTTTAGCTTCTTTATCCGATGCAGTAAGTGAAGTAGAAACATGTGTGAGAAATCTGAATGAACTTTACCGCAGATTAACATCTGTTATGGGAACAACTCCAGATCAATATCGTGATTATAATATTTTGGCTTCTGTACCAGATATGGTGGATATCATGAAGGTGGAATATGTGAGATTAGACAATGTAATCAAAATGTTTGGAGAAGATGTCAATGGAGGAACAAAGACATCGGATCTATCTCAGATGATGACAGTTCTGGAAAAAGTAATTGCTAAACCTGATAATATCACAAAACAGTTGACAAAATTAAATGACAGACTCTCTGCTTTAAGTTCTTGGATGTTGAATTTAGGTTCTCAGCCATTAGAAATGGATTATCTCATGGTATGTCCAGATGGATATAAATTAGGAAAGGCAGAAGGCGGATTCTTCGCAAAATTAAAACATTCCGTATTAGCATTTATTGGTTCTTATACAAATGATTATGAAGTGAAGGGTGAACAGACAGGACAGACAAAACAAAAAGAAGTTGTAGTATGGATTAGTACTTCTACCCGTAGTCAATATGAAATTGTACAGAGTTTAATCAATGAACATTTTAAGGACAGCCCTTATCGTGTAAAACTTTCTATGGTTGGTGCTGATACGCTGTTGCCATCTACTGTTACAGGAAATGGACCAGACGTAGCAATTCAGGTGAACTATTCTATGCCTACAAACTTCGCATACAGAAATGCAGCATATGATTTAACACAGTTTTATGATTTTGAAGAGGTAGCGAGTGAGTTTTCTCCGGGTGCTATGGAATATATGGAATATAACGGCGGATATTATGGTCTGCCAGATCAGATGTCATTTCCAGTTATCTTCTATAGAAAAGATATATTTGAACAATTAAATCTTTCTGTTCCAGAAACATGGGAAGAATTACAAGAACTCATTCCTTATTTGGAAGCAGAGAATATGTCTTTATTCATGAATACAACAAATAGTTTAACACTTGGTGGAACAAGTACGACTTCCAATAAGCCAATTAATCCTATTTTCTTATCGATGTTATACCAGAATAAAATTGATTTATATAATGAAACACAGACAAAAACGAATTTAGGAGAGAATGAAGCACTTTATATTTTCAAATATTGGACAGAGTTTTATACAAAACAAGGTTTGGATTATACTGTAGATTTAGTAACTCGTTTCCGTACAGGACAAGTTCCGATTGTAATTGACGATTATACATATCGTAATAAAATTATGGTTTCTGCTCCAGAAATTGATGGACAATGGGGAATAGCACCTCTTCCTGGAACAAGAAACGCAAATGGAAAGATTGACAGAACGAATACTTGTATGGTCGGCGGCAGTATGATTATCAAAAATACAGTAGAAGCAAAGAGCACACAGCAAGAAGCATGGGATTTCCTGAAATGGTGGGTGAGTGCAGAAACACAGCAAAACTATAATATGGAATTAAAGGCAAAAGATGGTGCATCAGCAGAATATCCGATGGCTAATATTGAGGCACTGAAAAATGTTTCTATTGATAATGAAACCAAAGAAACTTTATTGACAACAGTAGAAAACTTAAGAGGAGTAGCTCAAGTTCCCGGCGGATATATTACAGGACGTGTTATTTCCAATGTTTTCATAGATGTTATTACTAATAATGAAGAACCTGTAGACACAATGTATTTGAATATCGGTGAAATTAATACAGAAATTGAGAAAAAACGCCGAGAATTCGGATTGCCACAATAAGAAAGGAGGTAATATCGTGGATGAGGTAATAAAAAGGACGAAATGGCAATGGTTTGTACATGAAGTAAAACGATATAAGGTGTTATATTTTATGATGGCTCCTTTCATGATATTATTTTTAGTGTTCGTTGTATGGCCTGTTGTACAGGCAATAGGCTATAGCTTTACAGACTACAATGTCTTAGAAAGCGCGAACTTTGTTGGGCTTCGTAATTATAGAGAGCTATTCTTGCAGGATAAAATATTTATTAAAGCATTAAAGAATACCATTATCATCGCCTGTTTTGTAGGACCGGGTGGATATATCCTCTCTTTCTTATTGGCATGGTTGATCAATGAATTACCGCATACATTAGGTACGATTGTGACAGTTATTTTTTATTCTCCTTCTATGGCAGGTACAGCGGTAACAGTATTCGCTATGATTTTCTCAAATGATAGCACAGGTTACTTAAATGCGATTTTAATAAATTTAGGACTTACCACAGATGCAATCCTTTGGTTATCTGATGAAGGAACAATTCTTCTTATCGTTATTCTTGCATCATTATGGCTCAGTCTTGGTGTTGGCTTCCTTTCTTTCGTAGCAGGTATTAAAAATGTAGATGAAGCACAGTATGAAGCGGCAGCTTTGGATGGAATCCGAAACCGCTGGCAGGAATTGTGGTATATCACATTACCAAATATGAAACCACAGCTTTTATTTGGTGCGGTAATGTCTATCACAGGAGCTCTTTCTGTTGGTTCAATCGGAGACTCTTTGGTTGGCTTCCCAAGCCCGAATTACGCATCTCATACCATTGTAAACCATTTGAATGACTATGGTATGCTGCGTCTGGAAATGGGATATGCCTGTGCGATTGCGGTTATTCTTTTCGCACTTATGATGATTTTAAATATTTTAGTGCAGAAATTCCTGCGTAAGATAGGTACTTGATAAATACCAGAGAAAGGAGAGTTCTATCTATGAAGATTTTTAAAAAAAGTCAGCCAGTCGCTCAGGTTAAAAAAGCAAAAAGAAGCGTTGGTGGGAATATTGTGTTAGGCGTGTTCCTCGCTTCTCTGGGATTTTTATTCTTCTTCCCAGTGCTTTATATGGTAAGTCAATCATTAAAGCCGATGAATGAAATGTTTATATTCCCACCAAGGATTTTAGTACAGAATCCCACATTAAATAACTTCAGAGATCTGTCTAATGTGTTAGCGAATACATTAGTTCCATTAACCAGATATATTTTTAACTCTGTAATCGTAGTAGTAATAGGTTCTGTCGGACATATCATATTCGCCTCTATGTGTGCTTTCCCTTTGGCGAAATATAGATTCCCGGGCGTTAAAGTGTTTAATAAGATTATTGAATATTCCCTTATGTTCGATGCAACAGTTACTATGATACCTAACTTCATCACAATTTCTAGATTAGGTATGTTAGACAGTTTGAGCGCAATTATTATACCTAGTTTTGCAACTACTTTATGTTTATACTTAATGATTAACTTCATGCAGCAGATACCAGACAGTTTATTAGAAGCAGCTCAAATTGACGGTGCTGGATATTTTCGCACTCACTGGAAAATTGTAATGCCGATTTCTAAGTCAGCTTTAGTTACTGCATTTATCATGATTTTCCAAAGATTGTGGACTAATACAGGAGATAAATTCATTTATGAAGAGCGTTTAAAAGGTTTCTCCTATTTAGTAACACAGTTATCCAATGGTAGTGTAACTGGTGTAGGTGCTTCTTATGGCGGTATTTTAGCAGCAGCACAGATTATCATGTTCTTAGTACCAGTAACAGTCTTTTTATTCATGCAGAGCAATGTCATTTCTACAATGGCTACATCTGGTATGAAGGATTAGGAGGATGGTATGAAGAGAAACAATATAAAAAGATATATCATTTTTCTATTTGCTATGATGATGCTTTTGAGTCAGACTTTATCTAATGTAGTAATAGCAGCAGAGGATACAAGCTATGGTTATACTATTTTAGGAGAAGAAGTACCTGCTCCTAATGCATATGAATTGGAACGCAGTGTGCGGGCATCTGATTTAGGGTTGGATTCCTTAGCAAGTATGAGTGATATTTTTTATCGCAATGGAAAAATTTATATTACTATGGCTGGAAAGGTCGTAATCACCGATTCTGATTTCACACATGGAGAAATTATCAGCACTTATAAAAGAGGAAGTCAGGATTCAGCCGTAAAGAATCCAACAGGAATCTATGTTACAAAAGATAATCATATCTATATCGCAGAACAAGATGCGGGAGAGATCGTAGAGTTTGATGAAAACCATAATTTTGTACGTGCTATTGGAAGTCCTAATATTACAGGATTGACTTTCACTTATGCTCCTACAAAAGTAGTAGTAGATGAAGTAGGGCGTATTTATGTAAAAGCGAAAAGTATCTATGAAGGTATTATAGAACTTTCTCCAGAGGGAGAATTTAATCGTTTCGTCGGAGCAAATGAAGTGAATCCGAGTATTACCGATCGTTTTTATCGTATGATCGCTACAGAAGAACAGATCAGCCGTATGCAATTATGGCTGCCAACAGACTATAGTGATTTAGCTTTGGATAGAGATGGATTCTTATTCGCAACCGTAAATGACTCTTCTTCTTCAGAACCAGTTAGAAAATTGAATTCTAAAGGAAAAGATGTTATGCCAGAAAGCGATTTTGAACCTCGACCGATGGGAGATTTCAAAGCAGGAAGTTCTTTATCTTTATTATCTAGTGTGGCTTGTGCAGAAGATGGACGTTTTGCCGTATTAGATGCGAATAATTCGAGAGTGTTTGTCTATAGTGAAGATGCACATCTGATGTATATTATAGGTGGAAGCGGTAGAACAAAAGGAAATTTAAACAGCCCTATAGATTTAGCTTTTATGGATGACAAGATTTTAGTAGTTGACTTAGTTACTCAGACAATAGAAGTTTATCAGGAAACAGAATATGGAGCATTAATTAATAGTGCTTTAAATGATCAGGCATCTTATAACTATGAGGCTGCTTATGAAAAATGGAGTGATGTATTAAAGATCAATCCTAATTTCTATTATGCAAATTTAGGAATTGCAAAATATCAGCTTCGCCAGGGTATGTATGAAAGAGCGATGGAAAACTTTGAAAAAGGCGGCGTTCGTAATTATTACTCTATCGCATATAGCTATGTGAGAGATAATTGGATGAATAACAATTTCGCTAGGATTATCGGTATCATCGTATTAATCGTTGTTTTCGTGATAGCGAAGAAGATTTATCGCCATTTCAGACCAAAACAAGGTCCTTTACAAGGAAAAGTATGGGATATCTTAAGAAAGATAAAATATGAAGCAGTCACTTGGCCTATGAAAGTGTTCTCCACCCCATTTAAAGCTTTCGATGCAGTGAAGATGGATAAAGATGGTTCTGTAGTAATGTGTGTTATTATTTTGATAGCATTTGCATGGGTATCTTTGATTAAAGAAAGATATACAGGATTTTTGGTTGCTTTTGTGGATAAAGATAATATTAATCCTGTTATGGTTATGGCAAGTGCGGTTCTTCCATATCTTGTTTTCGTAGTATCAAGCTGGGCAGTCGGTGTGCTTGTAAATGGTAAAGGTAATATGGTGGATATTTTTAAAGTGATTTCATACTCTTTATATCCAGTTGTGATTTTAAATTTAGTAGGAACTTTATTATCAAATATCGTAACAGAGGATGAAGCAGCTTTAGTATCAGGAATATTTGTTGTAGCATATGTATTCTTTGTATTTTATGCATTTATTGGATTAATCATGGTACATCAATATACATTTACAAAGAATGTAGGAGCAATCTTATTATCCTTTGTGGCTATGCTGATTATCGTATTTATTACTCTGTTGCTTGTGACCTTATTAAGCGGATTTATTACAGACATTGTGACAATTTTCAACGAATTTAAGATGCTGATGTAGAAAGGAGGCATTAAAAGAATGAGGAAAAAATTTAAAAATTTTTTGCTAATGGGATTATGTCTACTTGGATTAACTGCATGTGCATCAGTACAAGCAAGTGAGCAAGGACAACAAACATCAGATGTACAGCAGACTGGCAGTTTATTAGATGAGCCTATGGATAATTTGACAGGTTCTGAATTCCAAAAGATAGCAGAAGGCTCTGAGATGGAATTGTTATTAAAACCCAGTGACGGCACTATTCGCTGGCAGTCAAAGAAAGATGGAACATATAGAGATACCAAAATGTTTGATTTAACAGATAATATGAAGTCTGATATCGTAGCCTATTATTATAATGGTGTGGCTTCTAATATCTATGGTACTATCGCTAATATGAATACCTATAGTATGTGCGTAGAAACAGGAAGGATATCCTATCAACTAATGGACAATGGTGTCAGAATCATCTATGATATAGGTAATGATGAAATCACCTATAAAAACTTCCCTAAATATATACGCCAAGAAAGAATGGAAGAGTTAGTATTACAATACTTAGATGAATCACAGAGACGTCTTGCGGAGGATCGCTATTTTCTGACTGGCAGCGGAATTTATAGCAGAGGTGCGAGCAAAGATAGTCCTTATAAGAAATTAGCAGCGCAGGAAATGTATCATCTCTTTTATGAAGTAGGACATTATACCTATGATGAATTGATGGCGGATAATGAGGAATTTGAAATTGACAGCGAAGAATATCCCAGCAATCTTTCCATCGTGATTCCAATAGAATTTACTTTAGATGGAGATGACTTAAAAGTTAATATTCCAGCAGATAAGATAGAAGTATCAGATGAAGATAAACCGATTTCTTATCTGGAAATTCTTCCATATTTCTTATCTACACAAGAAACCGATGGTTATATGTTTGTGCCAGATGGAAGTGGAGCACTTATTAATTTGAATAATACCAAATTAAATGAAAATCAGTTTACAGCACGTTTTTATGGTGGAGATAAGTTGGTAAATACAACAACCTATGATGAAACTAAAATCAATATGACGATGCCAGTATTCGGATTGAAAACAGGGAATAATGCGGTTTTTGCTATTGTAGAACAGGGAGCAGAGGCAGCAAGGCTTTCCGCTTATATCAATAAATCATACCAAAATGAACCTGTGAGCAGATTAGCACTGACCTTTTACATCCGTGAAAGACAGAGAACATCAGGCGGTAAAACTTCCTTTGCAGAATTCTATATTGATAAAACAACAGATGACTATTATAATACAGACTTCACGGTTCGTTATCATTATCTGACAGGAAAAGATGCAGATTATGTCGGAATGGCAAATTATTATACAAAGTATTTAG
>CANRVK010000052.1 GCA_947643285.1 uncultured Eubacteriaceae bacterium | reverse complement strand
AGAGTGGTCTCTGTTATACATTAGAAAGAATGGATGCTTCTTCATTAGCTTCCAATTCATTTGGACAAAACTATAATGTCACCATGACACAACTTGCGGCAGCGTTTTGCTCGTTAATTAATGGAGGATATTACTATCAGCCACATGTGATGAAAAAAGTGTTAAACCCTTCCGGAGGAACAATCAAGACAGCAGAATCTCTATTGATCAAAGAAACTGTGAGTAAGGATACTACAAAGCTTTTAAACCAATTTTTATATGAAACCGTGGAAGAGGGAACAGGTATAAAAGTGAAGATAGAGGGATATAGTATAGGAGGAAAGACAGGAACAGCTGAGAAACATCCTCGTGATGAAGGGAGATATTTAGTTTCTTTTATTGGATTTGTGCCAGTAGAAGATCCACAGCTTATGATTTATACTGTAATTGATGAACCAAATCTAGAAGATCAGGCAGACGCAGCACAGGCTACAAGATTGACACATAATATTTTGCTAGATGTTTTACCTTATATGGGAATCTTCTCCTCTCTTCCTACAAAACCAGAAGAGGAAACTACATCAGAAACTACACAAAGCGAAGAGGAAACACCAGAAGAAACATCGATGCCAACAGCGACACCTGTTTATAATGAAATATATGAAGGTGGAAAAAGTTTTATAGAACCTAATACTGGAACTGTGATAGAGCCATCTGCTCCTAGAAGACCTGAAACAGAAACTACCACGACACAAACCAGCACCACAGAGGAAGAAACTACCATACAAGAAACACAGACAAGTGAGAAAACAGAAGAATAAATTTCTATTTATAGCACATAACTGTATTTAAAATTTAATACACTTAATAAAAAAGAAATTTTTATTTTCAGAATGTAGGTGTATAGCAGTATGTCTAGATGTAAAACATATAATCGAAAAAAAGCGATTATTTTTATGCTCTGTGTATTCCTAGTTTTTATTGGATTATGTATTCGTTTAGGATATTTGATAATTTTTCGAGGAAATTATTACAGCGAAAAAGCAGAAGAACTGCATCAGAGAGAACGTTCAATAAAAGCGGCGAGAGGAAAAATATATGATGCGAACGGAGTTTTAATTGCGACAAATAAAACCGTCTGCACGATTTCTGTTATACATAGTCAACTCACAGATGCAGAAACTGTTATTCAAATACTTTCCAAAGAGTTAGAGATGAGTGAAGAAGCTGTTCGCAAAAAAGTAGAAAAAGTGAGTGCAAGAGAGAAAATAAAATCAAATGTGGAAAAGGAGATTGGGGATCGGATTCGAGAATATGATTTGGCAGGAGTAAAAGTAGATGAAGACTATAAAAGATATTATCCATATGAAACATTAGCATCCAAAGTGTTAGGTTTTACAGGGAGTGATAATCAAGGAATCATCGGGCTGGAAGTGAAATATGAAGAATATTTAAAAGGAAGTGACGGTCAAATCTTAACATTGACAGATGCGAAAGGTGTGGAATTAGAAAACTCAGCAGAACAAAGAATCGACCCGATTCCCGGAAACAGTTTAACTATCAGCTTAGATGTGAATATTCAAAAATATGCAGAACAGGCAGCCTATAAAGTATTAGAGAAAAAACAAGCGAACAGCGTATCTGTCATCATCATGAACCCACAAAATGGAGAAATTATGGCGATGGTCAATTTGCCTGAATTTAACTTAAACGAACCATATACACTTTTGACAGGAGAAACTGGGCTGACCGCACAAGAACAGCAAGAAGCCTTAAATAAAATGTGGAGAAATAAAGCCATCAATGACAGCTATGAACCGGGATCTACATTTAAAATTATTACAATGGCAGCAGCACTTGAGGAAGGGGTAGTTTCTTTAGAAGATACATTTTCCTGTCCGGGATTTAGAATTGTGGAAGATAGAAAAATACGTTGTCATAAAGTATCAGGACATGGAGGAGAAACTTTTTTACAAGGAGCTATGAACTCCTGCAATCCTGTATTCATTGATGTAGGACAGAGACTCGGAATCGACCGATATTATGATTATTTTGAACAATTTGGGCTGCTTAAAAAGACCGGAATCGATTTACCGGGAGAAGCTAGAACCATCATGCATAAAAAAGAGAATATGGGACTTGTGGAATTAGCCACAGTTTCTTTTGGGCAGTCATTCCAAATCACCCCGATTGAATTAATCACTACCGTGAGTTCTTTTATTAACGGAGGAACAAGAGTAACCCCACATTTTGGAGTGGATATAAGAAATACAGAGGGAGAAGTAATACAAACATTCACATATCCTACAACCGAACACATTATTTCAGAAGAAACATCAGAAAAAGTCCGTTATATTCTAAACCAAGTAGTTGCAGAAGGAAGCGGTAAAAATGCTTATATTCCCGGATATCAGATCGGGGGAAAAACAGCTACATCAGAAAAACTTCCTAGAAGTCTAAAAAAATATATTTCTTCTTTTATCGGCTTTGCGCCTGCAGATGATCCACAAGTGATTGGAATCGTTATCATCGATGAACCGGTGGGAATTTATTATGGAGGAACAATCGCAGCTCCTGTGATGAAAGAGATATTCGAGAATATCCTGCCTTATCTAGGGATAGAACAAAATTTCACAGAAGAAGAACAAAAAGAATATGCAAAAACAACAGTCATTATGCCACAAGTGGAGGGAATGAGTTTAAAAGATGCAAAAAGTGCTCTTTCTGAACAGAAATTTGAAATAAAAGTTTTAGGAGAAGGAGAAACTGTAGTGGAACAATTCCCAATAGCAGGTGAAGAAATTTCCGATAACAGTACAGTGATTTTATACTTAAAATAAGATTATTAAGAGTTTTGTTAAAGAGGATAGAATATAAGTGGTTGTTTTTGTTTTAAAGAGTTGGCGGAGGTTCACGTTTTCTAGTTATTATCCCTAATCAGACGCGCTCTCGCTCCGTTCCAGACGTAACGGACACTAAATTCGCAGCCCCGCTTCTCGCGGAACTGCTCATTAAGTGCCAACGTCTTCCAAGGGTCTGTCTAGGGATAATAACTAGAAAACGTTACTTTTTTGCTAGGGTGTAGTTACGTTGTAGCGGCAATTTTGCAGCGATAATCACAATTTTTTATAGTTTTTTTTAATGATAGTGATGATTGTATGAATGATAATTAGCGTGTTAAAAATATGTATTTAAAATGTCTATTTATAACTATAAATGAGTAAATATAAAATATTGCACAATAAGTTCTTTACTATACAGACAATACAACAAAAATATAGAGAAAAGTCTTTGTCACAAATACAATATATTATATTTTTTGTGTACTTTTCAGGATTTGCTCATTTATAGTTTATAAAATAAACTATTCATAAAGTCACAGAATTCAATTTTAGGTATAAATATTTATTACTACTCTAAATTAACTCATTATGCTAGTTCACTTGAAAGCTGGAATTTATAGAGGTGTTTCTTTTGCACTTTCTATTCTGCGCAGGTAAAAAATTTTATGAGTATTTTCAACTAGCACAACAAGTTAAATTAGCATTGACTTTTGGCATTTCAAAGTAATTATTACACTTGCTACGAAAATAGATTTTTATTTTCATGATAAGATGTGATAATCTTTCATGATTCGTTGAAAACATGATTCGTTAAAAATCTAAAGTTATAAACTAAAATGTATGATTATCCACAAAATAGATTTCCGCATCATAAAGTGAAGATTACCCACAAAATAGATTTCTATATCATAAAGTGAAAATAATCCACAAATGAAAAGAGAAAAAACACAAAAATTTAGGAAATTAGAAGTGCCGATAAACTAGCATGAGCAAGGAACAATTCCAAAAGAAGACCCTTGGAAGACGCTTGCCCGTTAATGAGCAGTTCCGCGGGGAAGCGGGGCTGCGAATTTAGTGTCCGTTACGTCTGGAACGGAGCGGGAGCGCGTCTTCGTTGGAATGTTCCTTGCTCATGCGGGAATCTCATGCGAAAACCTCAAAAAAATGTGAACAGTAATAAGAAATTTGTTTAAAATTATGAAAAATGTTGATTCTATTGTAAAAAGGCTTTATACTATACAAACAAAAGAACAATAAGGGAGAGGAAAAATGAAAACAGATGTTTTATTACCAATTATTATATCTTTTGGAATAAGTGCAGCACTGTGCCCGATTATTATTCCATTTTTGCGCCGTTTAAAATTTGGGCAGCCAGTGAGAAAAGATGGACCGCAGACTCATTTAAAGAAATCAGGTATTCCTACTATGGGGGGATTGTGCTTTCTTCTCAGTATGACGATTACATCTCTCTTGTATATCAAAGAATATCCTAAAATTGTGCCGATTCTTTTTGTGAGTCTTGGGTTCGCATTGATTGGATTTTTAGATGATTATATCAAGGTAGTGATGAAAAATCCAAAGGGATTATCGCCTATTCAAAAGATGGCAGGGCAATTTTTAGTAGCCGCAGTTTTTGCATATTACTTGATAAATTATTCTGATGTGGGAATACAGGCGGTGATTCCTTTTACAGGTGGGAAAATGTGGGATATGGGAGTGCTATTTTTGCCTATGTTTTTCTTTACCGTGCTTGGCACAGTCAATGGGGCTAATTTCACAGATGGTTTGGATGGACTCGCTTCTAGTGTGACATTATTAATTGCAGTTTTTTTTACTATGGTAGCAGTGGGGACAAATGCGAGTATTTCTCCGATTACAGGAGCTGTTGTGGGAGGATTGATGGGATTTTTATTGTTTAATGTCTATCCTGCAAAGGTGATCATGGGGGATACTGGGTCGCTTGCGTTAGGCGGTTTTGTGGTGTCTACCGCTTATATGATGAATTTGCCTCTTTTTATTCCTTTTGTGGCGCTGATTTATGTCATAGAAATTTTATCGGTTATTATTCAAGTAGCTTACTTTAAGAAGACGGGAGGAAAAAGAATTTTTAAAATGGCGCCTATTCATCATCATTTTGAATTATGTGGCTGGTCTGAAACGAGAGTAGTAGCAGTATTTTCGATTGTGACAGCGATTTTATGTATGATTTCCTATTTAGCATTATAAAAATAAAAGGAGGAAGATATGAAGATAGAGGTTAGAAATAAAAAGGTGATCGTTGCGGGAAGTGGAAAGAGTGGGATAGGAGCGACGGAGTTATTATGTAAGGTAGGGGCGAAGATTGTTTTATATGATGGAAATGAAAAGTTATCAAAAGAAGAAGTGAGAGAGAAGTTTTCTTATGATATTCGGGATAACATAGAAATTGTGATTGGAGAGATGGTGGTGAGTACGGGGATACCTATTGATGCTCCTTGTGTGGAAGAGGCGAGAAAGAAAGAGATAAGGATATGGGGAGAGATTGAACTCGCATTTCAATTTGCAAAAGGGAAGATAGCGGCGATTACAGGAACAAATGGAAAGACTACTACAACAGCATTGACAGGGGCTATTTTACAGGATTATTATAACGATGTTTTTGTGGTGGGAAATATCGGGAATCCTTATACAGAAGCGGCGCTTAAGACCACAGAAGACAGTTATACTGTGGCAGAAATAAGCAGTTTTCAATTAGAGAGTATAGAAGAATTTTCTCCTAATGTGAGCGCTATTTTGAATATTACTCCTGATCACTTAAATCGGCATAAGACGATGGAGAATTATATAAATATAAAAGAAAAAATCACAGAAAATCAGAAGGAAGGGGATATCTGTGTGCTGAATTATGAGGATGAAGAATTGAGGAGGTTTGGAGAAGGACTTTCTATTTCAGTTCTCTTTTTTAGCAGTAAGAGGGTATTAGAAGAAGGAGTTTTTTTAGATGGGGAAGAGATCGTCTATCAAACAAAAGAGGGAAGGAAAAAGGTATGTGAGGTATCACAGCTTCATTTAGTTGGTATACATAATGTAGAAAATGTGATGGCAGCAGTAGCGATCGCCTTTTCGCTTGGAGTGCCTATGGAGCGAATACAAAAAGTGGTAAAAGATTTTAGGGCAGTGGAACATAGAATTGAATTTGTCAGAGAAAAAGATCAGGTGGTTTATTATAATGATTCTAAGGGAACAAATCCAGATGCTTCTATTCAGGCGATAAAGGCGATGTCTAGACCTACGATATTGATTGCAGGGGGGTATGATAAAAATTCAGAATATGAAGAATATATCAAAGCGTTTGATGGAAAAGTGCGTTTGATGGTTGGAATCGGAGAAACAAAAGAGAAGATCGCAAAGAAGGCAAGACAAATGGGATTTTCTGAGATTATTTTCGCGGATACATTGAAAGAAGCGGTGGAGATTTGTGCCAAACAAGCATGTCCGGGGGATGCAGTATTATTATCTCCAGCTTGTGCCAGTTGGGATATGTTTCAAAGTTATGAAGAGAGAGGATGTCTGTTTAAAGAGTATGTCAATGGATTATAAACAGGAAATAGGAGTGATATAATGAAACAGGCAAAAAAGAGAAATTATTATGATTATAGCCTATTTTTTATCATCATATTTTTACTGTGCTTTGGTGTGATTATGCTTTATAGCACAACTTCTTATCAAGCTCAGATGCAGGGACAGACAACGACACAATATCTAAAAAGTCATTTATTGGGAATCGGGATAGGCTTGACGGCAATGATTATGATTTCTAGAATAGATTATCATTTTTGGGAGAGATTTGCTTGGATTGGATATGTAGTGGCACTTATTTTGATTCTTTTGGTATTGTCCCCTCTGGGAAAAAACAGTAATGGTGCGACACGGTGGCTGCGTATTGGGAGTCTTACCTTTCAGCCTGCAGAGTTTGCGAAGATAGCGATTATTTTATTGATGGCACATCTGATAAAGATAAGTATAAAGTCTATTGATAAAATTTGGACTATGGTAAAGTTAGTTGGAATAACATTTCCCGTGGTAGCTATGATTAAAATTATCACAAATAATTTAAGCAGTGCGATTATTATTTTGGGAATAGCAGTAGTGATGATATTTATTGCCACTCCTAGATATGATATTTTCATTTTGGGTGGGGGAGTTGGGGTTGGTGTCTTAGCGATATTTTTGCTCAATGTAGAAAAAATCATGAATATAGGGGATAATTTTCGTATGGGGCGTGTAATAGCGTGGCTGCATCCAGAAGAAGATCCTTTGGGGAAAGGATTTCAGGTTCTGCAAAGTTTGTATGCAATAGGCTCTGGAGGGATGTTTGGGAAAGGGCTGGGAAATAGTATTCAAAAGCTGAATTTCCTTCCAGAGCCGCAAAATGATATGATTTTTGCGATTATATGTGAAGAATTAGGATTATTTGGAGCAGTTTGTGTGATATTAATGTTTGTATTTATGCTCTGGAGATTTATGGTCATTGCGAATAATGCGCCAGATTTGTTTGGAACAATGTTAGTGATAGGAATTATGGCACATATTGCGATACAGGTTATTTTAAATATAGCCGTTGTCACAAATAGTATGCCAAATACAGGTATTACTTTGCCATTTATCAGTTATGGAGGTACTTCTGCGATGTGTTTACTGGCGGAAATGGGGCTTGCTTTAGGAGTATCAAGAAAAATTAAAGTGGAATGACAAGAAGAACATTTTTTAGGATATCAGAATATACTATTCTATAGGGGAGTCATTGTGCTCTGAGTAGAAGGGGGTATGGGTATGTCTTCTATTATTGTTCATGGAGGTCATCCTATTACTGGTGAAATGAAGATTCAAGGTTCTAAAAATGCGGCATTGCCGATTCTGGCAGCCAGTATTTTGATTCATGGGATCACGGTAATAAAACACTGTCCTAAAATCACAGATGTTTTTTGCATGATAGAAATATTGAAACAATTAGGATGCCAGATTAGCTGGGAAGAAAGATCTACGCTAATTATTGATAGTTCTTCTATAGAAAAAGTCAGACTGCCATTAGAAGAAGCGGGAAAAATGCGTTCTTCGATTACCTTATTAGGTGCTCTTTTGGGAAGAAAAAGGGAAGCGTTTATTCCTTATCCGGGAGGATGTTCTATCGGAAAAAGACCGATTGATATCCATTTGACTGTTTTGAAAGAATTAGGTATTGAAATAGAACAGACAGAAAAAGGAGTTTATGCAAAGAAAACGAAAGCACCTTCTGGAAAAGTGATGCTTTCGTTTCCGAGCGTAGGAGCGACTCAAAATGCGGTTTTAGCTTCTATTTATTCTGATTCGCAAGTGATATTAAAAAATTGTGCGATAGAGCCAGAAGTGACAGAGTTATGCCATTTTTTGAATAAGGCAGGTGCGAAGATAGAGGGAATAGGGTCAAAGACACTAATGATCCATGGAGTTTCTAGGTTACAGGAAGTAACTTATGAGATACGGGGAGATCGAATCGCTGCTGGAACATATTTAGCAGCGGCGGTGATGACAAGAGGAAGTCTGACAGTGAAAAAAATTGATCCAAAAGAATTGAGTTCTGTTTTGGAAGTCTATCAAAAGATGGGGAATTTTGTAAAGGTATATCAGGATGCCATTTTTTTAGATGCCAGCAAAAGAAAGTATTTAGAGGCTCTCAATGTCACAACAGAACCTTATCCCGGATTTCCGACTGATATGCAGTCTCAAATTATGAGTCTTATGAGTATTGCAAATGGAAAGAGCGAGATCATAGAAAATGTTTTTGAAGATCGTTTTAAAACCGCAGCAGAGCTTAATAAGATGGGAGCTGAGATAACAATAGAAGAAAATCCTAAAAGAGCCTTGATTCAAGGAGTAAAACAGTTATCGAAAGCAGAAGTGATCGCTCCAGATTTAAGAGGAGGCGCTGCTTTAGTCATAGCTGCTTTGCAGGCAGAAGGAGAAACCAAAATAGAAAATGCGTTTTATATTGAAAGGGGATATGAAGATATTGCAGGCACATTGAGGGATTTAGGAGGAATCGTAGTATTGAGATAGGAGTTTTCTAGAAAATGAAACGAAAGCACAGATTATTTATAGTCACAGGAGGGTTACTTCTTCTTTGTTTATTATGTATAGGATTTTATGTGATTCGTATCACATCTGTGACTTATATTGGAAATACTAGATATACGGAAGAGGAATTGACAGAATTATTGTTTGATAAACCCTATTCTTTAAATCCTATTTATTGTTTTTGGGAATCAAATTATGGCGAAAAAAAGCAAATTCCATTTATACAGAGCTATGATATCAATTTTCAAAGCTGGAATATGATTCAGATTCAAATTTATGAAAAAAGTATTGTAGGTTATGTGGATTATAAGGGATATCGCATGTATTTTGATAAGGATGGAATTATTGTAGAGAGTTCACAGGAAGCTTTAGAAAATGTGATAAAAATAGAAGGATTGTATTTTTCCCATATGGTATTACATCAAAAGCTTCCTATAGAAGAAGAAAAGATTTTTAATTTGATTTTAAGTTTAACACAGATGTTAATTAGATATGCATTACCAGTGGATAAAGTTTATTTTGACAGTGATTATAATATCACAATCTATATTGATAAACTCAGATTTGAAATCGGACAAGATATTTACTTAAATGAGAAAATAGCGAAAGTCAATGATTTATTGCCGAGCATAATGGGTTTATCAGGGGAAATTAATATGAAAGAATTTACAGAGGATACCGAAGAGTTCCGGCTTAAAAAAGATAAAGAATAAAAGAAAAAAGGTTATATAAGTTTTCAGCGCTTTTATCGTAAATGCGAAAAATGAAAGTTTAAACAGAAAAATGAAGGAAAGAATTACAGAAAAATTAAAAATAAATGTTGATTATTTTTTTAAATAAAGATATTATAATAGAAGAGTATTTATAATATATAGAAGAAATAGAGAAAAGAATGAAATCAAGAACAAAAAGGAGGAAATACCCTTGCTTGAAATAACAACAAACGAAACAGAGGCTGCAGCTAAAATTATTGTAGTAGGAGTTGGTGGTGCTGGCAATAATGCTGTAAATCGAATGATAGATGAGAATATTAGTGGCGTAAAATTCATTGGTGTGAATACAGATAAACAGGCGTTGCAATTATGCAAAGCCTCCACAGCACTTCAGATTGGAGAAAAAGTGACAAAAGGATTAGGCGCGGGAGCTCAACCAGAGATGGGAGAGAAGGCAGCAGAAGAGAGTGCGGAAGAGATTTCACAGGCGATCAAAGGTGCAGACATGGTATTTGTGACTTGTGGAATGGGAGGAGGAACAGGAACAGGTGCTGCTCCTGTTATCGCACGTCTTTCCAGAGAGATGGGAATATTGACAGTAGGGGTTGTGACAAAGCCTTTTAAATTTGAAGGTGGAACTCGTATGAATAATGCGATTGCAGGGATTGAGAAATTAAAGAACAATGTGGATACTCTGATCGTGATTCCAAATGATAAACTGTTAGAGATTGTGGATCGCAGGACAACTATGCCAGAGGCTTTAAAAAAGGCAGATGAGGTGTTACAGCAGGCAGTACAGGGGATCACAGACCTCATCAATGTTCCCGGACTCATTAATTTGGACTTTGCAGATGTACAGACGGTTATGTTAAATAAAGGAATCGCACATATCGGAATCGGTGCAGCAAAAGGCGATGATAAAGCGATTGAAGCGGTGAAGACGGCAGTTACCAGCCCGCTGTTAGAAACAACCATAGAAGGAGCATCCCATATCATTTTTAATATTTCTGGAGATATCAGTTTGATAGAAGCGAATGAAGCTGCTAGTTATGTGCAGGAATTAGCAGGAGAAGAAGCGAATATCATCTTTGGAGCGATGTTTGATGATACAAAACAAGACGAAGCTACTATTACAGTCATTGCGACAGGATTGGATAATCAGCATAGTACAAGCTCTACACCACACACAGTGAAGACAAATAATGGTTTCAATTATCAATCCAATATGAACAATATGGAAAATCAGTATCGACAGGTGAAACCGATTATCAATCGAACTTATTCTTCCGCAAATAATACCAATAATACTTCTACAAATAGGACAAGCATCAATTTTGAAACTACAAAAAGACAGACACGAGTGGAAGAACAGAATATCAAAATACCAGATTTTCTCTCAAAGAAGAAAAGATAAGAATGATTATTTCTATTATACATAGTGCAGTTGCTAGAAAGATTCTTTGCAATCCTATCAATAGCCTAATCGCTGAAACAGAATTTGTTTGTGCGATAGGAATGGCATGTCGAATAGGGAAGATAGATTCCGATAAAGTCGATGAGATCTGTAAACAGACCATATTAGAAAAGGCAAAAGAAGAGTTTTTAAAATATGCAAAAGGGAGTGAAGACCCTGCTTTCGAGAAGCTATTGTATATGATAAAAGGTTATCGGCTCTATGATCAGAAATGGACAGAGGAATTAAGAGAAATTTTATATTATGGCTATAAAAATCCTATTATTTATCCAAAAGGGAAGTTTTAGAATCGCCTTTTGGAGATAGAGGTAATGTTAAAAATTGGTAGAAAAAAGACGTTAAAAAGGTCGTTTCCATTACAAGATTTGACAAAGTTTTTGAGAATATTTTGTTATAATCAAAATGTTCTTAGCTTATCTATCTGTAAAGGAGGCGACCTTGCATTATGTTATATACATAGATATTTTATTTTTGGTAAACTTTTTTATGGATTTTATTATCTTAACCTTAAATGGAACAGTCTTAAAAAAGAAAACGAAAATTTTAAGACGATTGATAGCTTCCTTTTGTGGTGCTGTTTGCTACTGTTTACCCTTTTTTTTGCCCCGAAGACCTATAAAACTAGCCTTAAATCTTTATCTGTTATGTATTAGTTTTCTAATGGTTAAGATCGCATACCAAACGAAAGGTAAAAAGGAGTTTGCAAAAACAGTTATTTTTTTCTATGGTACGAATTTTTTTGTCGGGGGAACGATAAACGGGCTTTATCATTATACAAAATTAGGAGATTATATAAGACAAACCATAAAAGGAGATAAGGATGCACAGATTAAGCTCAGTATGTTAATTGTATTGATATGTGCAGCCTGTTTTTTATGGACTTTTTTGATGAAATGCTATAGTAAAAGACAAACAGAAGCTATCATTTACTCTGTAATATTAAAAAATAAAAAGCGAACTGTGAAAGGAAAAGCTTTATTGGACACAGGGAATTGTTTAAGAGAGCCAATCAGTCAAAAACCAGTAATGTTATTAGAATTATCTTGGGCAGAGGACTTATTGGAAAGAGAGATATGGGACGCAATAGCCAAATTTTATAAAACAGGAGAAATTTCGATTCCTATCTATCTCATTCCTTATTCTTCTGTGGGAAAAAAACAGGGAGTGTTGGTTGGCATACGAGCAGATAGTTTAGAAATTTTACAAAAAGACAATAGGATAGAGATAAGGCATCCTTATGTAGCAATTTGTCCAGAGGCTTTATCAAAAACAGGAAAATATCATATGCTGTTACATACGGAGTGGTTTCATGGATAGGAGGGGAAAATATGTTTATTAAAGTGGCGATGCCGAATCGATTTAAACTAAAGGTTATGCCAAGCTTTAAGAGTCTGCTTCTTTCAAAACATGGAGAGGTTCACTATATAGGAGGAACAGAAGTGCTGCCTCCTCCATTAGAAGCAGAGGAAGAAGCTGTCGTGATCTCTAATTTAAAATCGGAAAGAGCAGATGAGGCGAAAGCGAGATTAATCGAACATAATCTGAGATTAGTAGTATATATTGCTAAGAAATTTGATAATACAGGAGTGGGAGTAGAAGATTTAATTTCTATTGGAACAATAGGGTTAATAAAAGCGATTAATACCTATAATCCAGAAAAAAATATTAAATTAGCGACATATGCTTCTAGATGTATCGAAAATGAAATTTTGATGTATTTGCGGAGAAATAGTAAAAGAAAGATGGAGGTTTCTATTGATGAACCTTTAAATGTGGATTGGGACGGAAATGAATTATTGCTTTCTGATATCTTAGGGACAGATGAAGATGTTATTTATAAAGATATTGAAGATGAGATAGAAAGAAAGTTATTAAATAAAGCGATTAATAAGTTGAGTGCTAGAGAGAGAACGATTGTAGAATTGCGATTTGGTTTGAATACTAGAGATGGAAATGAAATGACACAAAAAGAGGTAGCAGATTTATTGGGGATTTCCCAGTCTTATATCTCTAGATTGGAGAAAAAAATCATCAATCGGCTGAAAAAAGAAATCGTAAGATTTGAATAAAAACTTGATTTTCCAAAATTAGGATGTTATACTATAATCACAAACACAAAAAACGCATATAAATGGTTATGAGCTAGTTATGATAACTATAAAAGGAATGGAATCCTAAAATAACGAGCAAGGAGGAATGGTTATGTTTTTTGGAGTGAATAATAATAGTTCATTTGATTGGATGACAAATTTATCTAACTTATGTACAGACTACAATAGCATCCGAAATGGAAGTTTTGCAAGGTTAGCAAAAGCTTATTACGGAAAGCAATCTTCTGTATCTTCTTCTGATAAATCAGAAAATACGGATACTGTAAAGAAAAGCACTAGCACAGACAAGAAGATGACACAGGCAAAAGCAGATGCAGATGAGTTAAAATCTTCAGCAGATGCTCTGACAGCAACAGGAACGAAATCTCTGTTTCAATTAAAGGATATCACAACGAAAGATGAAGAAACTGGAGAAGAAACGAA
Organism: uncultured Eubacteriaceae bacterium; assembly: GCA_947643285.1. Classification (GTDB taxonomy): domain Bacteria; phylum Bacillota; class Clostridia; order Lachnospirales; family Lachnospiraceae; genus MGBC136627. Next base: position 601 of record CANRVK010000052.1, on the reverse strand, counting down.
GACAAAAGGATATGATATGGATGGAATCACCAAGGCAGTGAAGTCTTTTATAGATGATTATAACTCATTGGTGAAATCTGGAAGTGATGTGACATCTACTAATGTGCTCAGAAGGACACTGTCGATGACGAAAAATACATTGGCGAATAAGAAGTTATTGTCAGATGTAGGTATTGATATCACAGAGGGAAATAAATTGTCCATTGATGAAGAGAAGTTTAAAAAGGCTGATATGAATAAGATTAAGACACTATTCAATGGAAATAATTCCTATGCAGATAGGGTGGCATCACAGGCAGTAGAAATTTCAAAACAGGTGAGCAATGATTCGATGAAGAATGGATTTTATAATAATAAAGGAAGTTATTATAATAATACCAGCAGTTTATTAAATCAGTTTGATTTTTATTTTTAGCATTAGTTTTTTGAAGTGTGTTAAGTGCATGAGTTAGACAGAATACCGCTTGTATCGTGAGATATGGGCGGTTTTTTGCGCTTTTTGGGGTTTTGGGTTTTAGGGGGAAGGTGGATAGAAGGGTCGCCCCTGCAAGGAAGTATTCCAACGAAGCCGCGCTTTCGCTCCGTTCCAGACGTAGCGGTA